>SAAH01000127.1 GCA_009929525.1 Clostridia bacterium
ACCAAGATGGCGCAATGACATTCAGATTCAAAAACGGCTCGGAAGTCACAGCTTAACATTCAACTATTTACGGCTCGCCAATCGGCGGGCTGTTTTTTTGCCGTAACAGTATCTTTTAACGATTACAAGGCAAATCGTTAAAAGATGCACACCCCCAGAGGTCTAATCGTTAAAAATTGGCACTTGGCAGCCACAGGTTCGTGTCAAGCATCCTCCGATAACGCCTATTCTAAAACACCAACTATTGCTACAATGCAGAAAGCACAAAGCCCGAAAGCGGCTTAAATCAAGCACTTTCGGGCAAACAAAAAACCACCTGCTGACAAAATTCCTTTTATCAATAGATGGTATTTGATTTGGCACGATTTACAGGAATCAGATTATGATTCACGCCAAGACGATAACGCTGTGCATCCCCATATGCAAAGAGACGTCCCTGAAGGAACTTATCCGGGGAAAATCCAATTCCCGGTACTACATGTGCCGGAGTAAATGCCGACTGCTCTACTTCTGCAAAATAATTATCCGGATTACGGTTTAGCTCCAACTCACCCACTTCGATCAGCGGATATTCTGCATGACGCCAGATTTTCGTAATATCAAATGGATTTTCATAATGATTCTTTGCCTGTTCTTCTGTCATAACCTGGATGTACAAGGTCCACTTTGGATAGTCGCCATTTTGGATCGCATCAAACAGATCTTTCCCATGATATTCCCTATCCATTCCGTTGATCTTCATAGCTTCTTCATTACTGAAGTTCTTGATCCCCTGCTGAGTCTTAAAATGGAATTTGCACCAGACACGCTCGTTTTTTGCATTATACAGGGCAAATGTATGCTCTCCAAAAAAGTGCATATTCCTGAAAGATGCCGGTATTCCCCGATCAGACATGACAATAGTGATCTGATGAAAGCACTCTGGCAGCATTGTCCAAAAGTCCCAGTTATTTTGTGCAGAGCGTCGTCCTGTCTGAGGATCTCTCTTCACTGCTCTGTTTAAATCCGAGAAATTATGAACATCCCGGATGAAAAAAGTAGGAGTATTATTTCCTACCAGATCCCAGTTTCCTTCTTCTGTGTAGAATTTTGTTGCCACACCCCGGATATCGCGTTCACAATCTGCGGCACCTCTCTCCCCTGCTACAGTGGAAAAACGTGTAAATGTATCCGTTACAGCCCCCGGCTGTAAGACTTTTGCCTTTGTATACTGAGAAATATCCTGGGTGACTGTAAATGTACCATAGGCTCCCCATCCTTTTGCATGCATACGCCGCTCTGGGATGACTTCCCGATTAAAATGCGCCATCTTTTCCATCAGCCATACATCCTGCATTACAACCGGTCCCCGTTCTCCGGCAGTGATCGAATTCTCATTATCAGCAATTGGTGCCCCTACTTCATTGGTCAGTTTCTTATGATCACTCATAAACAAATACCTCCTTTTTCTACTGCTTGATGTTCCCTGCCGCTATGGCATGACATTTTGTGCAGCTAAGATCCACTGAAAAACCGGTTCGTTTTTAACGCTATTGAGACTTGTTACTATTAGTATGTGCTTCTTTATTTCTTTTGTCAATCTTATTTTTCCAGAAGTCTCTATGTATCCTTTATAAACGCAAACATTGCTTTTTGAAGATAAATACATTAATATATATAATTGAATCTTAATATTATGTTCAAGTCATAACTATCAGGAGAATCTATATGAATGAAAAAGGGCTAACTACCATTAATTTAAAACAGATCAACAGGGCAAAAGTCTATCGATATATTTATAAGAAAAAAGTAACTTCGAAGCAGCAAATTGTTCAGGATTTGCAAATGGGATTATCTACAGTCAGTCAAAATCTGGCCATATTGGAAGAAGAAGGGCTGATTGAACGAAATGGATATTTTGACTCTACCGGCGGAAGAAAAGCCCAGGCGATCAGAATTGTTTCAAGTTTTAAGATTTCTATAGGAATTGGTATTTTAAAAAATATGTTTCACATCACATCTGTTGATTTATATGGAAATACACTGTTCGCTGATACTATTTCACTGCCTTATTCCAACAAACCTTCATATTACGAGCAGGTTGCAAAAGAAATTCAGGAATTTATTATTGCAAATCATTACGAAGATAAACTACTTGGTGTTTCCATTGCCACTCAGGGGATTACATCGCCCGACAACACAATGGTAACTTATGGAAATATTATGGGCAATACTGGCATGCGTCTGGAAGATTTTTCAAAACATCTCCCCTATCCCTGCCATCTGGAACACGACTCCAAATCAGCTGCCTGCTTGGAATTATGGAATCATCAGGATCTCGACAGTGCAGTCGTTTTTCTGCTCAACCGGAATCTGGGAGGAGCTGTTATCACCAATCATAATATTCAGCAGGGTGATTCCATGCACAGCGGAGCCATTGAACATATATGTATCAATCCAGATGGACCTCTTTGCTACTGTGGAAACCGTGGTTGTCTGGAGACTTATTGTTCCGCCAATGCATTGGAAGACGCTTCCGGATTAGCCATAAAAGATTTTTTTTCGCAGCTAAGAGTTGGTGCGGATCCCCGGCTTTTACCACTCTGGGAAGATTATCTTAATCACCTCTCCTTTGCGATAAAAAATCTAAACATGGTAATAGATGCTCCTATTATTATCAGTGGCTATCTGGCACCTTATTTTATAGATGAAGATATCGATTATTTAATAAAGCAGATCAATTCTGCTTCACCGTTTCCTTTGGAACGAAGTAATATATTGATTGGTGTTCATGGGCAATATGCACCTGCAATCGGAGCTTCTTTATTTTATATTCAACAATTTATCGACTCTATATAATATATTTCCCAGCTCCGGTGCAGCAACAGTAAGATTAGAATATATATAAATACCTGGCACATCAGATTGTACTGCTTATCATGCAGTGCAGTCCGATGTGCCAGGTATTACTGTTTATTTATATCAAAGCATAAGTACCTTCACAGGCACCACTGATTCCTGCCCTGTTCTTTTGCCTGATACAATTTTTCATCAGCCCGATGGATCTGTTCGTAATACAGTGACTGTTCCGGGCTGCGATAATAATCTCCTCCTATACTGACTGTCACATGGAGTTCTGAAACATCCTCAAAATGGATTGCCTGCACATCCTGCAGAATCTGCTCTGCCTTCCTCTCAAACCGCTCGTAAGTCACATCATTATAAAGTACAACATATTCATCTCCGCCATGGCGGATAACACAATCTCCACTTTCTAATTTGCAGTTATCTATGAGCACTTGAGCAACAGCTGTGATCACCCGATCCCCGATTTCGTGACCAAATGTATCATTAAAGTGTTTGAAATTATCAATATCTACCATGAGCATAGAATATTTCAACTCAGGATCTATCCACCTGCCTGTCCTTTGGTTCACCAACATAGTATTCACATACTGGCGCGAATAGCAGGAAGTCAGAGCATCTCTGTGTGCCAATCTTTCCAACTGCATATTCGTATACTGAATATTTATTTTATCCAATTGTATCGCTGCCATTAAGATTGCAAAACATATGATTGCTACAAACACCACGATCACTTCTACGTAATTGTACCAGCCATTCACTGGTTCCAAATCCAGCTTCCATCTTAGATTATTGATCGCGAATTCCTCGGTAACAGCATCCGACAGCTCTTGTTTGGAAGATTTTAAAATGACCGGCTGCTCATTCTCATCGTTATACCATAATTTATAGTTATATCCGCTGTGAACCAATGAATCCAAATTCAGAGATTGCAATAAAATATCATAATCCAATGTGATCGTCACCAGTCCCCAAAACTTTTTTTCATTACCACTTCCCAGATACACCGGCAATCGTCCGCCCATACCCTTGCCGCCCTGCACAAGTGTGAATGGATTCGTTACCACCAATTGGCCCTTTTTATACGCTTCAATTGCCTCTTTGTTCCCTGCCTGTGTCTCGTCCATAAAATCAAATCCTATGAGACCTTCATTTCCCTCTAAAGGATACACTTTCTCTACAATACCATTTGGGGCAACTGCTATATTTTTTATAGATATTCCACTATATTGTGAAACTTCTGATATGATATTTTCTGCCACAGCATCTATCCCATCAAGATTTCCCTGATCAGCAACGATCAGATTGCTCATAGCATAGTCTCTGGCAAAAATCACATCGAATCGATCCCGAATGGTACTGGTTTCACTTTCCGCCACAGCCAATGCACGCTCTTTGCTTTGCCGTAATGCCCTTTGTTCAAACAGACAATAAAACCCAGACAGCGGAATAAAAACAATCAAAAAAGCAATCATTGGCCGAAACCAATATTTCTTCAATAGCGGATTATTCATACCTAGTTTCCCCCCTCGTTTCAAGATAAAAACATCCCCTAAGATACTCCGTCTCCAGCATCTTCAGGAGTACGTATCATTATGAATAAAGCGTAGCATATAATTTTTTCTTTTTCAATATTATGATCAGTAACTGATTGTTGTAAACTGTAAATATACCTGTAAATAAGGGATTCTTAGCCTCAGACACTATAGAGGTGGGAGTCTTATCTACTTTTTTGTTTTCGCCGCTTGCCCCATACGAAACACCGAAGGCCTTGGATAGAATCTGTGAAGAAAAGTGCCCGTCACTCCCATCCCGAAATCTTCCTTTTGCTCTACGCTCCAGTCAGATTTCCCGCAACTCATCTGTATTTTCAAAGTGTGACCACAAGTCCGTTGCGGTTGTGATGATATAGGCCCCGGACATAAAACAGACCATCTTCACATGGGATGGTCTGTTTTATGTTTTTACTACAATTGTGCCAGAGAATATAGCCGGTTTGTCTTTGTGGAATTGACTGGATGCATCGTCTATATCAAAGCTGTGCCGTGAAGTATTGTTATACTAGCTTTACTCTTTCTCCAAAAATTCTGCTGCAGTCATAACACATGGATTTGTTACTCCTGATTCCAAAAAATCTTTATCCCCTGTCAATAAGATATCTGCCTTTGCATTGATTGCTGCCCGAAGTATAGCTCTATCCATTACATCTCGAATCAACTTTTCTGTTTCTTCCTCTGTCTCAGGAATTGTCACTACTTCAATGACTGATAAGGAGTATGCAAGAAATTTTTCCAACATTGATATCTTTGTAGGAAACTTACGATTAAAGATTCTCCAAAGTTCTTCAATGTTCTGGTCGCAAATGATTCCTTTATTCGGAAATGTCACAGCCTTCAAATAAGCCTTATACGGAGTTCCATTTGGATTAATCGCTGCGGAGATCAAAATATTTGTATCGACCAGTATTCTCATAGACCCTCCACTTCTTCTCTAACCTCGCTTACCAGTGCATTGATGTCTTCTTCTGTTGTCAAATCAGCCTGCTCTGCTTCGCCCTGCATACCTCTCTGCAGCATCTTCATTGCATAAACAGCTGCATTCATCACAACCACCTGATCGCCTTCACAGATCAATGTAACTCTGTCTCCTGCTCCAATTCCTAACTTTTCTCTAATCTCCTTCGGAAGTGTAATCTGTCCTTTAGACATTACTTTTGCGCTATCTACTATCATGTTTGCCATGGTTATCGCTCCTTTCAAAGTATATAAATCGAAAGTAGGGCAATTCCTACTTTCCCTACTTTTAGTATATCCACAATTCATCAAATTATCAACTCCTATTCTATGAATATTGCATTAAAATTATAGCAATACCTGAAAAATGACCCCCATCTTCTTCACCAGCCATGGTTCGTCTAAAACATATCCGATTCGTCGATACGTTTCCCCTGCTGTTTCATGGCTTCCAACTTCATTTTATAAGCAAAGGCTTGTCATATGAGTAACGATAGCTCCAGAACAAGTTCTGTCGCGGTGTTCCTCGAATTCTTCGATAAAGCAGCTATTATTTGCATGCAAAATAGCTGTTTTATCTCGACTTCTCATCATTACTCACGCAAAAAGACCACCTGCTTCTTCATCATATAGATGCCCGAAACAAGCGGTCTAACACGAATTTCTTCGTTTTGACTTCTGTTATTTAGTTGTAAATCTAACCTGTAATTATGAACGATATATTTTTGTGTCCACTCATACCAGTTCCATGACTACTGAGACTTTAACTCCGTGAGAAATCTCTTTTTTTCGTCCAAAATTCGATTGCCCTCGTCCGTTCTTGGAAACATATCGACAAATTTATTTTACCTCTTCGATACTTATATCAGCAAAAAATCTGGTTTATGATATCTTGTAAATATCATCCTTATAAAACATTATGCTGTCTTTTTTATCAGCTTTCATTAATACTGTAATGACATTATATACATCCGGAAATGGCGAAACCATCCCCATACATGACATTCCAAACATGAGCCCATTCAGCACAATCTTTTCTGCCGAGTTAACTATAAATATAGCAAGCGGAACTATCCCCAGCACGAACGGAAGAAGACACATGACTATAAACCTACTTCTTTTGAGTGGATAAGATACCAATGCCACAAAGGTCATTTTTCCATTAATCTTTCCTATAGTGATATTAGCCTTTTTCGGATAAACGACAGCATGCAACCATTCATGCATAATCAATAATGCAAAGCCAATTATAAAACCTGCTAAAAATGCTATTGGCGAGATAACCACTCTATGACTTATGTGGGTTTTAATAAACATTGTAAGAACTAACACTACACACATAACAACTGCGATTGGAAGTGCTTTCTTCATCATTTCCTCAATGGATTTCGGTGTGTCAATTTTTTCTGCATTTTCAGGAAGTATCCCTGTTTGATATCTATTAATATCATCAATACTACATTTTAACCTAATCAAAATGACCTCCTTCAAATTTCGATCCGCCGCGGTTTTTCCTTTATTACCTTGACATCAACATCTCCGTCTCCACATGCGGTACTTTCTATTCCAGGCATTCACGCGTGCAAAGATAATTGTCCGCGAATTTGTCTGCATCCAAAAAAGAGGACTTAGCCCATTTTCTAAATGCAATACCTCGCTTTGATTTCACACGATAACCTACAGAAATAATCACATCAAGATTATAAACTTTTGCCGGTCTATGATTCACATCTTCACTTCCGGGCATATTTTGCCCCGAAGTATTTTCTTCTAGTTCACCCTCTTTGAATATATTACGAACGTGTCTACCAATTACTGAACAATCTTTCTCAAATAATTCAGCCATTTGGTCTAACGAAAGTCATACAGTATCTTGATCTGGTGATATTGGCACTTCTAATTTCAAGTTATTATCCGCAAAAAGGACTACTTCGTTTTTGTTCATCTCTGTGTATCCTTTCCGCCATTAAAACGTCATTTTTGTAATTTCTTCGTATATGCCAACAGCCTCTGAAACTGCTTCACATTCTCTTCTGAGATTCTATCGGTCTTTTTGTGGCATACACATTTGCCTTAATACTATTTTCAACTACGCTAATACGTGCGGCGACCTTCTTTACCTCCATCAACTTCCATGCTTCTAGATATGTAAGAAATTCCACTGTACCAATTGATTCTATTTTATCAAGGACAAGTAGCACTACCTGCCTGTCCACGTCCTTCATTTCAAATATAACTCGTGCATTCTTTTCTTTCACGTCCATACAAAATCGTATGAATAATTCTTCTGCAAATGTTTCTTTTTCAATTTTCCATCCCTGTGGAGAAAATATCAGCAGTGGCAATCGATAATCATATTTGATTCTAAGATAATCCTTTTTTATCATCCAATCAATGCATTTACTGATATCATCCAGCTTTAAATCATGATAATATCCGTAGGCTGGACATTGATCCAGTTTATATTCTAGAATCTTTTTATCCTTAGATCCTTTTAATAGCTTGGCTAGTATACTTCTTCCACCAGTAGATATTAATTCATCAGCACCTCTAAGAATCATTTTGATATCTTCCATTGGCAAACTTTTTATCTCGCCAGCATCAAGAACGACTGGTACTCTGCGAATTTTCTTACTCATGCGCCATCTTCCTTTTAAATTGTTCAGTGTATGTTGTCCCAACTTTATTTTATCATCGTTCCAACACATCCTCAACTGCAAATTCAATATGACAACACGGCAAACAGATTTTCCCTTTTTACTTTTCATCAATCCCATCAGATATAAAATTTCCTGGTAGATTATTAAGATTCAATGACTGCATAGTTTTCATCTGCTGTACTGCTAATTCACGCAATAACACAAGTCTTTCTGACATCGGTGTTCCTTTATCAATCAAAATAGAATTGTAACTTTCCATATTTGCAAGTACAAGTAATTGATGAAGTTCTGCATAATCACGCATATTACCTTTTTTACCTTTGTTCTCATCTCTCCATTGCTTTGCAGTTTTTCCAAAAAGTGCAACATTCAACAAATCTGCTTCATTTGCATATTTAAAAGAAATCTGTTCTGCGGTCAAATCCTCTGGAATTAGTTTTTGCTTAATTGCATCTGTATGTATTCTGTAATTTAGTTTTGATATTTCCCTGTTAAGATTCCAATTTAAGGAAAGACGACTGTTTTCATCTTTTTTTAGTCGCTGGTAATCTTTCACTACAAACAATTCAAATTCTGCTGAAATCCATGCTGCAAATTTAAATGCAATATCTCTATGTGCATAGGTTCCTCCACCACGGCCTACCTTCACAACCACACCTATTGCATTTGTTTCATTAATCCACTTCATTGGTGATAAGGTAAATGCATTCCCACCTGCTTGGTGTAAAAACCCCTCGAATTCGAGGGGTTTAAAAGCAGAATTGTATAGTTGTTCCCATAACCCCAGGTATTCAATCGTATTTCTATTTCGCATCCAGTTTGCTACAACCACATTAGGCTCTTCTTTATTTTTATATCTCGCAATATCTGTCAGTGAAATAAACTCATTTTCAAAATCTGTTGTATAGATACCTATATCAATTCCTTTTGCATGAATCACTTCTTTAATCTGTTTCTTTGCCATCTGTATCCTCCTTCTTCATCTGTTCCATCCGTACATAGTATTCTAACAATCGAAAAAAGTATGTGGGTATTCTTCTGTTGCCATGTTCCCAATCAGACACCGTCATATAAGGAATTTCAAAAAATTCACAAAACTGTCTTCTGTTCATCCCTGTACTTTTTCTCAGTTCAATTAATTTATCTTTTAAATCCATTTCCTCTTCCATCATTTTTCTCCTCTCACGTATTCACGCATTGCATACATTTATTATACTTTCATTATTTCATTTGGTCAACAAATAAGAGCTGTTTTGCATTAAGGATTATATAGCAGATAACAGCTCTCTGACATCTGCTATATCTCCCCATTTGCTATGCCTTTTCTTGATATTCGCCCAACTTCTCTGCATAGGAAAATATTCTGTCTTCACATGTTCTTTTATCCGACTTCCATTTATCAATCTTAATTCCCATGCCTGCATAATAATCTCGCAAGACCAAAGCTCCATACTTTTCAATCATTCTTGCCAGAAAATCACAACACCTTACAAAATCTGCGTTCTTCTGCATCCGCTACCTCTCCTTCCTAATTTTCCTTTTATCAGTGATCCCGCTATTGTTTCTATGAAAATAAAAGAGTTACCATTATTACTTTGTTCAGAATAAAACCATGTGGATTTGTCCCACGGGTTTAAAGGTCTAATAACTGCCCCTAAAATCTCCCATAACAGTTCAGTAATTTCAGGGTCATCAGATAAATCAGACATCCAGCTTTCAATATCCCAATCTGTATTATCCGAATCATTATGAATAACAACATTTTTTGCTCGTGCATTATAATTAACACGATACTTTGATAAAAATACATAATATGGCAAGAATGGTAACAATGTTTTTGCATCATAATCAAAGATACCGTTGTTTACAGCCACTAAATCAACTTCTTTTTCTCCATTTTCAAAAGCGTTGACTTTGTGTTAACTTTTTTTGTAAAACACGAAAAAAGCCACCCATATTCGGATGACTTTTCATCTAAACCCAATCGCATACGTCTGTCTGATTATATGCATATTTTGTTTCGTTGACATTTTCTCTACTTAAAAGAACAACACTCTCCACATGCGCGGCTGTCTACCACAGATATTGGAGCTGGCGGAGAAAACAGTCTGCGAAATTGTCTGCATCCAAAGGGGGGTCGAATTTCCATTCCCTGGAGTTTCATGAATCACTGCAAAAATTGATAAAATCACCGCGCTTGAATGTCCTATCAATATCTCCTATTGTAACAAATGACTGTGATTATCACAATTCATTTTATAAGTTTCTTAATCCACTCCGGCGTGATATGTTCTTCACCTGCTAGCAGTTTTTGCTTTAATTCCTCGATGTCCTCTTCCCGATAAAATCTGGCTCTGGAAAAGCACTCCCTACTGCAATATTTTGTTTTGGTATTTCTGCTTTCAAATGCTCCGCCACAATATTCACAGGTGTGAGCATACATTTTGGGATGTGCAGCGCCCCATTCATATCGGCACTTTTCACTACAAAACCGTTTGTTGGGTGAATACTTCTCAAGTGGAAATGCTGCACCACAATTAGCACACCTTCCTGGTATATCTTTCTTTGCTGCAAGTTTGTCTGTGCTGGTCTCATATTTCTTACACACATAACGAACCTGATCTCGTTTCAGCCCCAGAGCCTGTCCTATCTTCACATACCCTAAACCTTCTTGGTGGAGCTTAATAATTGTAAACTCCATTTGCTTTGTAACTCTTATTTTACCTTCCATGCAAAACAACTCCTTTATTTTATAGTGGTTGTAGTAATCACTCTAAATAAAGGAGTTGTCAAGGTATTCATATATCTACTGTTTGTGCTAATCTAAATATAGGTCAGATGGTTCATTGAAAACTAGGTCACTTTCCACCCAAGACATGCTATCCTATCAGTATCACACTGAGAGGAG
>SAAH01000248.1 GCA_009929525.1 Clostridia bacterium
CCGTTCCGGTTCTTCATTGTCAGCATGGAGAACGGCGCTATATTTCCCTCGTCGGCTCCATCCTGCTCCTTCAGTCCGGCGGCGGCGTCGTAGACTCCTATGGCCAGGTTAGCGTCCTGCTCCAAGTCCCCCGCCTCCCGCAGATATTCCGGTCTCAGGACGTTGGCAAGATTGAATTTCCCCTTTTTCTGTCCAGTATCACTCTTGGAGGAGGCGCGGTTAAGTTGGGCTCCGCAGATTATCGGAAGGTTCGTCTTGACGGCGGCGTCTCTCATGATCCCGGAGGCGGCCTGTACTTTCTGATACGCGGAGGAGATAGACTCCCCTTCGGGGAGGGGGAGGAGCTGCATGTAATCGACGAAGACGGCCCCCAGCTCGTCTCCGTACTTCTCACTGAGGGCGCGGATGGAGTCTCCCAGCTCTCTGGCGTCTCCCGGCCTGTAGGCGACGATCAGCCTCTTGCTCTCCAGAGCGCTCCGGAGGGTCTTCCATGCCGTCTCAACCTTCCCCATGATGCTCTCCCCGTCTATGATGCTCAGGTCGTCCGGCCTCGGTATGTAGGCTCCCCGCAGATATTTCATGTAGGCTCCGATATATCCTTGCCGGTTCTCCCCCAGCTCGGCGCGTGCCATGCTTATAAGCAGCTTGGTTATGATGACGTGCGCGTCCTCCTCGTAGCTGGCGAAGACGTATCTCTTCCCCGGCTCCATCTCCATCTGTCTCCGGAGGAGGTTCAGGAGCGTTCTGGTCTTGCCGTGTCCGGGGCGTCCGGCGATCAGAGTAATGGCTCCTCTCGGTATGCGGAGGCGCTTGTCCAGCTCCTTGAAGCCAGTGCTCAGTCCGTCCCCGGCGCGTGTCAGACAGGAGACAAGATGGTCCATGCTGAAGTCCGGGAAAAGGTTCTCAGCCAGTCCCTCCCGGTTCCGTCGGTCCTCAGTCTCGATCCTCCCCCGAAGGAGAGAGAGGGCTTCTTCCGGCTCGTCCTTTACCTTCTCCCCGGCCTGTCGGAGGGTCTTCTCCAGCTCCCTGGCCAGGGCGTCCCGCTCCGCTCGTTCTCTCGCAGTCTCCAGAAAAGGCTCCAGGTCCCAGGGGTCCAGCTCCAGCGCCTCTCCCATGATCCCCGTGGCCTCTTTCACGTCCAGCGGATGGCGCAGCCCCCGGATCAGCGCCTCCATATCCTTGAAGGCGTCGGTCCTCCCCATGTCCGTGGTCAGGTCATGCTTTCCGGCGATCCTGCGAAGAAGCCACTTGATCCCGCGACCGTCCGCCCCGGCCTGCTCCAGTGTTTTCCGCAGCGCGTCCGCTCCCCGCGTCCGGATCAGCTCGTCCGGGTCTTTGGCTCCCTCGATCTCTGCGACGAAGACGGAGAAGTCCTCCCCCAGGGTCTTCCGGACGATGGCCTCCGCTCCTTTTTTGCCGGCCTCGTCTCCGTCCAGACAGAGGATCAGCTTCTTGATCCCCTTCCGGCGGAGGGCGTCCAGTTGGCCGTCCACAAGGTTGGAGCCCCCCAGACTGACCACATTGGCTATCCCCGCAGCTCCGGCGGCCAGGGCGTCCAGTTGCCCCTCCACAAGGATGGCCGCGTCTCCCCGGAGGGCGTGGGCTCCGAAGGGCGCGGCTTTTACTCCCGCGTACTCCCCCAGGGGCTTGTACTTGTCCGCCTCCTTCTCCCCCTCCTGAAGCGGCCTTGTCAGCCTCCCCAGGAAGGTGGAGATGGTTCCGTCCGGGGCTCGGTACGGAAATACCAGCTTGTAGTCTCCCCGGCTCCCTCCTCCGGTAATGGCGTAGGAGAGGGCTTCCGGCGTCCCGCCTTGAATCTCCCCTAAGAAGGAGAGGGTCTTTCCGGCTCCGGGGAAGCAGCCCAGCCCCATGGCCTTGATCTCCTCGTCCGAATACCCCCGGTTCCGGAGGTAGTCCAGAGTCTCTCCTCCTTCGGGGCTCCAGAGCGTCCTCTCGAAGAAGTCCGCGATCCTCTCCAGGGTCTCCTTCTCCTCATGCTTCAGCTTCCAGGCGGCCTCGTCCTCCGGCTTCCAGCTCGTCTCCACTCCGGCCAGCTTCCCCAGCATGGAGA
>SAAH01000128.1 GCA_009929525.1 Clostridia bacterium
ATTGGGTGATTTTGAAACATAGAACAAAAAACTAATCAACCCGTTAAAATATGTGGTTTCCAATACATATTTTTTATATGAGTTTCACGGATTATGGTTTAATGCAACGAATTTTGATGATTACCATAAATATGTAGCAAACAAAAAATCCTATTATAAGATACGCCGCATCAGTGACCGTATCTGCAAAGAACATGGACTATCTGTTATTCCGGACAAGCAAAATAAAGGAAAGAGTTACAAGGAATATACCGAATATAAACGTGGCACAAGCTGGAAAGGCAAATTAAAATATGCTGTCGATAAAGCAATCTGGACTTCCACTAGCTTCGATGAATTTTTGATAAAGATGAAAGAAGCCGGATATGAAATCCGTCAAGGGAAGAACATTGCTTTTCGTGCTCCAGAACAGGTAAACTTCACAAATATGAAAACCCTTGGAACGTATTATACAGAGGAACAGGTGTTGAAGCGACTGGAGAAAAATCGCTATAAAGCACGAACTCCTAAAGTACATTCAAAAGAAGTTCGTCTATTTGTTCAGGTATCCTCCTTTATCGAAAATGATAATCGGGCCGGCTACGACCGATGGGCAAAGTTGAATAATCTAAAAGAAGCTGCACGTACTTTTAATTATCTTTCTGAAAACAATCTTTTGAATATAGACGATTTCAACCAGCGAATTCAGGATATTGAAAGTGCTATTACCGCCAATGAGCAACAATTAAAGCAAGTCGATCAGCAAATGTCTGCACAAAAACTCATTCAGAAACACTCTTCCACTTATCGAAGATGTAAAAAAATAGTTGATTCTGGCAAGACGTCTTCTCAACCCGATTCTTACCGAAAGAACCATTCTGCAGATTACAATTTATACGCAAGCAGTAAAAAAGCCTTGCATGAAATGGGTGTGGAAAAGCTCCCGAATCCTGATAGGTTACAATCAAAAATCGGAAAATTGGAGTCTTCCAGAATCGCTTTGGAAGCCGAAAGCAAAAAATTGTTAAAGGAAAAGAAAACCCTAGAGATCGTATCTACGAATATGGCGATGCTTGACCTTGCTGAAAATCATATAGATAAATCTACTCCTTCCCTTTAATCAAAATAAGTCACCACGGAGAATTAGACTCTCCATGATGACTTATTTTTATTCTGTAATCACTAATTCAAACTGCTCAGGATTATTCTTAATATCGTATTCCTTATTCCACTCCTTCGGTTTGTAAGACACTTTCATCACAGGATCTTTCTCATGAATATCCTCTTTCCACAGATATACATTCATATCTAAGCTGGTTGGATAGCCATCTTCAAAACTAAATTTAATTGTATGGAAATCATTATCCAAGCATCTTTGTATCAGTTCCTCCGCAAAGGCTTTTTTGTCCACAATCTTATTTTTATTTGCCACAATCGTCAACATCTGATCTTGATTTGTCGATATGCTGCTGACAGCATCTGGTACATTTTCTCTGTGATTTAATTTGTAAAAACCTGCACAACCCGTCAAAACCAAAATACATATTACGCTACATATTGTAATTTTTTTCTTCATAACACTCCCATTAGAATCCACATACTTATAATATTATTTTCCGTTTCTAACTCTTTTCGCCATATATTTAATAAATTCTTCCGGTGTAGGTGTATCGTTTTTAAACTTCATCTTGCTCCATTCCTTCTGCACTTCTGGATCCGGATTATTTTGACCTGCAGCAATCGCAACTTCAATTTCTTTTCTAACTTCTTCCACTGTAACTCCATTTTGCTTTGCAATTTGTTCTAATATCTTTGATTCTTTGCTCATAATCTTCCCCTTTTTGCTTTTGTATTTTTTGATTAAAAATGCACTTTGCACTTAAATATTATACTACAAGGTCATTTATTAATCTACAATCAAAAGAACACTGCATAGACAATCTACATGATTGCCTATACAGTGCTTCTACTTATGCCAGTTCCAGTCCCTTTATCTTATCGTCTTTGTCGGACTTTTTTTCAAGTTTCTCCTTATTGATAGCCAGTCGTTCATGAATCGAAAGTTTCTTTTCTACTGGTTCCTTTCCTACACTTTTCACATTTTCTTTTGAGTCATTGACATCTGATTCAACAATTTTTGATGTTTCTGGTGCTCGCTCCTCGATGCTACAGAAGGATTGCAAATATGGCAGTATCTTCTCCTGCATATCACTTAATTCCTGTTGATACGTTCCTTTTCCTTCACGAAGTCCCTCCTGGTATTTCATCCAGCCTTCGTCGTTCATCTTAATTTCAATCTGTGCTTCCATATATTCTAACAGACTGCCGCATCCATTTCCCACATCAATATTTCCATCTAAATTTTGAATCTTAGAATCCTGATAATAATAGATTTGATAATGGATACGATATGTTGGTTCTATACCTTCATTGGCTTTCTCTGCTCCTGAAATAATTGCTGTATCCAAATCTTTAATTTTCTGATTGAACTCATCTATTGGGTAAAATCTATCATCAGGAATCCCTTCATATTGAGAATACAGAATTTTTACCTGTGGAATCATATCTGGCTCAATTCTTATATTGGCACTCTCAAGTCGTTTTAGTAGCGCCTGTGCCTGTGAAGCCAACTCCCCACCGTCTTCTACGATATTTTTGAGATAGTGTACATAGACCGCTGTGTTCCCAACTATCAAGTCCTGCTTCAAAAACCTGATTCGTTCTTCATCGTCCATTCGTTGGTCTTCCCATTCGTAAGGGTCATAATCCCTAGCGATTTCATCCAATGCCACTGCAAGCTGCTCTGCATCCATCCTCTGCGGATACATAGCTTCAACAAGACTTTCTGGTGGATAGAACGGAAACTCTGGAAATGCTTGATGCAGTTTCTCTACTGCTTCTCGGACCAAAGGATGTAAAGCAAATACCTGTACATCATTGATATTATCTCCATGCACACTTTTCCCCTGCACCACAGGATAAGCCATCTCAGAAAAAATCATTTCGTCTTCGTCATGCAAGACAAATCCCATTGCATTCCCCATATAAGAACGGCTTGGATCGTCCAAAATCTTTTTATAGGCACTGACTGCTTCCTCTAATGTCAGTCCTTCCAGATACTCACCCATATGATGAAACTCATCGCACTCTGCAACATAATAATCCAGTTTGGCTTTTGGTTTTTCATTATTGATTATATTATCTATCATGTTATAATTCGCCTCCTCCAGTTCTTCCACCTTTGCAAGTGGCTTATATTCCTGACTTCGTAACAATTCCTGTTCTTTGTCATACAGATATAAGTCACTTCGCTTTAAGAACGCTTCCAATGTACCTGTTTTTTCAGCCTTAATTGGATTGATGTCCAGCTTCATTCCACCAATAGACATTCCGTATTGATTCAATGCATTAAAAAGAGTATCTTCCGCAATGTCTCCATGATAATACAGTACCACATCCAAATCCGAATCTGGCCTCGTTAGTAATTCTCTGTTTCGACTTCCATACACTCTGGCGGCTATCAGTTCTGCATCCGAATCCATCTCGATGAGTTCCACCTGTGCCAATGCTAATACTGTCTCCTCGATTTCACTTCGATTCTGTCCATTCAACGTCTTTTCTGGAGTATGCATATTGGAGGTCGGTGTTAATGGTGCATGGATTCTATTTACTTCTTCAACCAGTTCAATAAAATCATCATAATCTATGACTTGAGGTTTGTCCTTATGTGTTACATTCCCCTGCATAATTGTTCGATATACTTCTCCTGTAGTTTGATTCCATGACGGCTCCTGTAAATCACAAAACAATTCTTGCGTAGCTTCCCACATGGAAATATCTGGATTGTCATAGACACCACCATCCAATAATTTATAGGTTTCATCATAGATGTTGTAATCATATCCATCTTCCACTTCCTGAACAGTCAAATAACGATCTCCAATATGAAATGCAATCTCATCCTGTCCTTCTATCTGCTGGACAAGTGGACGTTCTACTTCAAGAAAATCCTCTAGTTCCTGAAATCCAAAACTGTCCACATAATTTGCTGTAACAATTCCGTTTCTCTGTAGAACCACAACATCACTAACGGAAAGGGAATGTCCTGTAAAATCAGATGGTCTTTGGAGATTGAATCTTTCGTATAATGAGTCGAGAGAATCCTGCTCACCAAGCAATCCACTATACACCATTTCATAATCTGACTTTTCCACATGGTATCCGTGTCGCTCCACAAAATCCAATCCCATAAAGCGATAATCTCTTGCCTGTTCTGTATCTCTAAGCTGATAAATACCATATCGGCTGACTGAACCTTCCATTATCAACCGTTCCTTACTCTGTTCCCAATCTATCAAAGGCATCTGAAAATATAAGCCATTTTCGATTTCTGTACGACGTTGTACTGGCTGCATAGTGTTGTTTTCCATTGGATAATAAATATCATAACCCAAGTCATAGAACTCAAGCGCATGCTCCCGTGTCAATGGATGCATTGCTTCTACCACATAGGATAAATCACCTTCTGGTTCGGGCATCTCTCTCATCTGTTTCCATTCCCTCTTCGTAATTCCAAAAATCCCATCATGATTCTGAATGTCTTCTACTGACTGCACCATGGCTCTTGTTCCATCCGAATTTAATAGCATAAGTTCTGCATCATATTCATGCATTGTCAATGCTCTCTCTTTTGTTATTGGCAATATGCTTTTACTTCGGAATCCAAAATCATACATATCGGATATACCTACCATAGCATCTGGTAAATCATCTATTTCGATTTGTGCCATGTCTTTTACATACTGTATGGAACGGAGATCAGGTGATTCTATTGCATCTATCATCTCATCAATCAATCTCTGTGTATCCTCCATATTGCCAAGTTTATACGCATAATTCACAATTAAGTTTCTATCATCCGCATTAAAATATGTCTGGCTATATTCTGCTCGATTGATGAGCAGCTCCGCCTGTCTTATAAAAGACAATTCTGTTGCTTCTGTGATACCTGTATCAAAATCATATTCTATATCATAAAAATTCACTGGATTTTCTTCTGTGAATCCATTGGAATCATACCAGGTTGTTACTGTCACACCACGTTGTTCCAGATATTCTTCCAGGCTTTCACTGTTCTCTCGATTATCTTGAAAACGTGCGGTGTGTAGATACAATTCTCTCTGTGTCACCCTTTCAATCACATTATAGGTATATTCATTTGCTGTTGAATCTACTATACGAAGCATCAATGCTCCTTTGCCTAATCTTTCTTCTAATCTGCTTTTTCTATTCGTTGCCATATCCTAGACCTCCTACTCTTTTTGCAAGCACAATCAGCCTGCCATTTGTACTGGAATATTCACACGTAGATAAAGAAAGCAGCTCATCATTCTCCTGCACTGTATTTTCTGTGCTGTAAACCTGATCAACTGCCATACTCTGTAAATATTCTATTTGTTCTTTTCTTGTTTCTTTCTCGATAAAATCGTAATACTTGCCACCCCGATTTATATTCGTGACATACACTGCAATTACTTTATATTGATACATTTTTTCTTTCAGATAGAATTCAATATTTTCATGTTCTTTGCAAAATTCAGCATCCTTATATTTCATAAGCTGCTTAAACATAGAACCGTCCTTCATCTGATGACCATATATAATGAGATGTTCTCCAATAGCATCTACTCTGCAGCGTTTATCCAGAAAGAGCGTGCCACAAATGGCATACTCCTTCTGAAAATTATGATTCAGATAATAGCTGTTATTATCCGTCTGGACTACTGAATAATCTATCTCTGTTCCTTTGATATTCAACCATCCAACACAGTCTGCATTGACTTCCAATAATGCAGGATAATCAAATGTCGATTCTATTTCCTCTAAAACTTTTTCCTCTTGGGTATCTTCTGACTCTTCCTTTTCAGGAAATCCAATCTCATGAATATTGTGATAGTTTTCTTTATTATCATAAGACTGATTCCAATATCGCATCAGATACGTCCCAGAGAATAGCAATAGCACCAGTAATGCAAATATATATACATAATCCCGTCTTTTCATACCTGCCTCCTACATACATGCTTCTGCACGGAGATGTTGATGATCCGTGCTCTGATTTTGCTTTACCTTGTCCTTCATTGCTGTCAGTTTGTCATGAATGGATGTTTTTTCTTCCTGTATTTCTTCTGCCGGTCCTTTTTCATCCATATTTAAAAGTGCATTTAATTCATTCAATCGTTCCAGTTTTTCTGCTAATTCATCCTCTTTTGAAAATGGCTTAACAACTTCTTCCTTCGCACTGGCAAGCTGATTTTGAATGTTTTCCAACTTCTGCTCAACCTCTGTTAGACGTTCTGGAAAGCTCTCCAACAAATTATTCATCCTGGTGATATTACCTATCTCATCGGTTCCCAATCGAGCAGTTACAACGGATTCATTCTTTAATGAAATTTTGAAGGCCTTTTCAAATGTATCAAAACGAATCCTCATATTGAATCCCTGATACTGTCCAACATTCATTGCGGTATCTACCATACTGGTTGCCTTACATGTGTCAAGGAGTGCTGTTCCAGCCTCTTTCTTATCGGTGTATTGACGTCCCGCCACTTCCATTACAAAGTTCTCTGGATCTGTTATCTTATGTGTCTGATAATGAGCTATATCCGCACGAAAAGCATTGATTTGTTCTGTCAGAGTAGCTATCTGCTTTGGATATACTTTTGCAATATTATCCTCCAGACGATAGATATTACTTGTATGACTTGCCTTCAACAGTTTCAGTTTGGACACCTGAATATCAAGGTCCATCTTTTCTTTGATATATGGATTGCCCGTAGCAAGTGCCTTTACTTCCGCATAAGATAATGCAGCTTCATCCACGTCCTCGCAGCTTCTAACCGGTGACTTACTGGTCATGATCTGGCTGATGAATTTCTGCTTGTTTTCAATTAACTGCCAAGAGTAACTATCAAAAGTCCCCTCCGTTACATAGCGAAAAATATTGACTTTGGGATTATTATTTCCCTGACGTAGAATACGTCCTTCTTGCTGTTCAATATCGGATGGCTTCCATGGTACATCCATGTGATGCAACGCAATAAGTCTGTCCTGAACATTCGTACCAGCACCCATCTTTGGAGTAGAACCCAATAAAAAACGAACCTGTCCGCTTCTTACTTTGCTGAACAAATCCGCTTTCTTCGTATCTGTATTGGCTGTATGGATAAAAGCAATCTCTTTTTCAGGTACACCCTTTTCCATAAGCTTTTCTTTCATGTCTGAATATACATTAAATTGGCCATCTCCTTTTGGCGTAGATAAATCACAGAAAATAAGCTGCGCTGATTTTTTATCTGCTGTTTCTTTCCAGATATGATAACTTCGCTCCACACAGGCAGCTACTTTACTGTTCTCATCATCTGGCAGCAATGCGTTGATTAAGCGCTGATCCAGAGCAAGCTTCCTACCGTCATTAGTGGCGGGTAGGCAGCCAGCGAGGTAGCGTAAATACGCCCCTTTTCCAACTGCCCCCCTCAGAACCGTGCTTGATATTTTCACATCACACGGCTCGCCAGTAATTTCATTTCAAACTTCCATTATGAATAGTGTTATGACAATTTCTACAGACAACAAGTGTTTTCCTGTTTCTTGTTGCCATTATCTGTATCCATACTGGTTTTTCGGTTTTACCTTTTGTTTTGAGGTCGGCTAATTTTCTAACATGGTGAACCTCAATATCCTCTGTCGAACCACACAACTCGCAAGTATCCGCAAGTAAGCGTTTCAACAATTCAGTTCTACCGCCCCAAACCTTGTAAGGTGTGTCGTCAATAACTGTTTTCCTTTTGTGTGTTAGGGATATACCACCAAATTGAGCCGTAAGCGGTTGCTTGTCCTTACGTTCAACAACTACTTTCAGGCATTTAAGTGTTTTCCCAGACTTTTCATCCACTGTTTCAGCTTCATATTTCTTTTTGATTTTACTCACCGTTGTTTGATGCTTGTATGCAAGCGTTTTCAACAATGAGCTTTGCATTATCCAGTGTAGCTTGTAAAGCCACGATACATTTTGTGCCATAAGGTAATATTGTACCAATCCACGGTATTCTGCTCCAAATCTTTGAACGATTGAAAAATCGTCATCGTGTAGCAATTTACCAATATGAATTGGCTTTCCTTTCCTCATATATTCAGCACATTTTTTCTCAATCACACTACTCGGCACAAATAAAGCAATAACCCCATTCGTTCCACGTCTACCGGTCGGGTCAACATAATCGTCCACCATTTGGACTTTAATGTCGTAGCCTAAAAATCTTGCGAAATTTGTACTTGCGTGGGTAATCAGCGTTTTCTCTTGCGATAAATCCAGTTTCAAATTCGCTTTTATCCACTCGCCAATCTCCGCTTTAATTTCTTCGGCTTCCTGTTTTGAACCGGTAAACCCTAAAATAAAATCGTCTGCGTATCTAACATAACGCAATCTTCTGTAATCTGCATTTTTAGTATCAATAGAGGGAAAATTTCGCCGCTCTATCTTCAAATTCCTTGCAGTTAGAAAATCTCCGTTAGCTTGACATTCAGCAATTCTGTGGTTAAACTTGTTGTATTCGGGGTTGCTCTTTTGCCGTTTTCCTTTGGTGTACTTTGGTATCAATACGGTTTCTACCCAGTTATCAAACTCATTCAAATAGATATTCGCAAGTAATGGACTGATAACGCCACCTTGCGGAGTTCCGCTTATGGTTTTGTGAAATTTCCAGTCCTCCAAATATCCTGCTTTGAGCAAATTATCAATCAAGCGTAAAAATCTGTTGTCCAGAATATTCTTCGATAGAATGTTTAGTAATACATCATGGTCTATGGTATCGAAATATTTTGAAATATCTCCCTCTACAAACCATTTTGTACCTTTCCATGTCAGAATTTCAGACAACGCAGTATGACAACCTCTCTGCGGTCTAAAACCGTGAGAACTTTTGCTAAACTGCAGTTCGTAATATGCCTCTAAAATCATACTAATAACTTCTTGCAATAATTTATCACTCCAAGTGGGAATGCCAAGAGGGCGTTGTTTTCCATCTTTTTTGGGGATGTAAACACGTCGTGTGGCGTTCCATTTATACCTTTCGTGACGAACATCATCAATAAGTTTTTCAATTTTCTTTATCGACATACCATCAACCGTTTCATCAGTTGCACCTTTTGTCATTGCTCCGCTATTGGGATATAGCTTTGAATATGCCAAAAGGTACAATTCCTTGTTGTAAAGCAATTTGTAAAGTCGTTCCAAAGGCAGTTTTTGACTTCCTCTTGTTTGAATGACTGTTAAAATAGTTTTGGCATTACGCATCTCACGCACCTAATCCTTTCTAATCAATCGAAATTACCTGTTGCCCTTCGCATAGCGTTAAAAAAACGCATTGTACAAGGTTTTCCCTTGCTCTAACTACTATGGCAACTCCGTTACCTTAGGACTCTCGTCCCTTAGGCAATCCTGCAATCCGTTAAAAACGTACTATAGCGTCCCTTAGGTTCCTCACTCATTCCTTTATTTACACTCATCGTGTACTCTTTCGCCGTATGAAGATTAACCGTTGTAAAATCACACCAACAGTTATACGGTGACATCGGGTTGAAAGTGTTCACACACTTTTTCAGTCGTTTTCCGATGGGCAATGCTATGCACCAAGTCAGAATTGAGATTCAAGCAATCCAGCTTTAACCATAGGACACGGAACTTGCGGAGCGTCATTCTTTTGCGACTAAGAATTTATCCGCTTTACCAGTATGCTATTGTCCTCTTTGTGTTTCCACGCCAAGTAAACTGGTTGTTCCAATTATATTTCTTCAAATAATTTCCCCTCTGGGGAGATACGTTTTTACGTTTAACAGCGCACTATTTTAAGCATATTATCGACGGTTGCATCTACGCCACCATTTCTTACTTTCTCAGCACGTTCCGCCAGACTTGCAACAATCTCTTTTTGCTCCTGTGTAGGTTTCAAAACCACATTTTCATATTCCGCTTCTGGCACTGGCAGTTTCAACATATCTGCCGTCTGAATATCCGCCACTTCTTTAAACATCGCGATCAATTCAGGAATATTGAAGAATCTTGCAAATCTTGTCTTTGCTCGATATCCTGTCCCTTCTGGTGCAAGTTCTATTGCAGTGACTGTTTCTCCAAAAGTTGCCGCCCATGAATCAAAATGTCCAAGTCCCATCTGCTGTAGTCTATCAAACTGAAGGTATCTCTGAATGGTATAAAGTTCCGTCATACTATTGCTGATTGGAGTACCTGTTGCAAATGTAATACCTTTGCCTCCAGTAATTTCATCCATGTACTGACACTTATTGAACATATCCGTAGATTTCTGTGCTTCTGTCTGAGCAATGCCAGCGATATTCCTCATTTTTGTATAAAGAAATAAGTTTTTAAAACTGTGCGACTCGTCTACAAACAGCCTATCTACACCCAATTCTTCAAAGTTCACTACATCATCTTTTCTCTTTTTGTCATTGAGTTTTTCCAATCTGACTTCAAGGTTCTTTTTCATTTTTTCCATCTGCTTTATGGTATATCGCTCTCCTTTTTCTTCCTTTGCAAGTGCGATTTCCATTGTGATTTCACTAATCTGACGGTTGATAATAGATTTCTGACGTTCCTCTGACAGTGGAATTCTCTCAAACTGCGTATGCCCAATGATAATTGATAGTGATAGGTAATCCTTTGATGTTATCGCCGGATTTTCCCCCACTCCAAACCGTGCATGAAGGTTTCCCCTCACACGGCTTTCCATCAGTAATAG
>SAAH01000249.1 GCA_009929525.1 Clostridia bacterium
GCTCATAAGCATGGAATAAATGCTTTTACAGCAATCAGAGAAGCCCTTTTAGGGAATTCCGATATCATCTTTAACTAATGGAGTTCTGAACAGTTACGAAAATTGAAAATATAAAAATGCCAGATATGAGTGCAAAATTGGTCGAAAATTTGTACCTGTTGGAGCATTATGAGACTTGAATAAAACAAGAGACTATGATACCATTAAAAAGTCTGGTTTTACTCATGAAAAATAGATTGAATATAATGCCGGATAAACTTAGAATTCTAAAAAGAAAGAGAATTCTAAGTGAAAAATGACACAAAAAATAAAATTTTAAAAGATAAGGAAAAGGGAAATATGGAATTACAGGAAGACGAAATAGAAATTGATTTACGGGAGATTCTATTTGTACTGCTCAGGAGATGGTGGGCGATCGCACTTTCGCTGATCATCGGTGCAAGTTTGGCAGCGGGAGTTACCCAGATTGCTATCACGCCTCAGTACCAGGCAACATCAATGATTTACATATTATCTAAGACGACGAGTATTTCGTCTGCAATCGATATCCAGCTGGGAAAACAGCTGACGGTAGACTTTGAGATACTGGCAACCAGCCGTCCTGTTATCGAGAAAGTGATAGAGGAGTTGGGACTGGAAGCGAATTATGAGCAGGTTGTAGAACTTATTACGGTAGAAAATCCGGACAGTTCACAGATATTAAGACTGATCTGTACGAACCCGGATCCGGTACTGGCAAGAGACATCGCCAATTCACTGGCAAATGCGACGGCTGACCGTGTAGCAGAGATCATGGCGACAGACAGACCGACGATCGCAGAGACAGCTATCGTGGCTCAGAACCCGGTAAGTCCGAGCATGATGAAGAATACCGCTATCGGCGGTTTCCTGGCAGCATGTCTGGCAGCAGGAATCATTATATTACAGGTTATCCTGGATGATACCGTTAAGAAAGAGGATGACGTTACCAAGTATCTTGGACTGAACACCCTGGCGGCTATCCCTATGGATAATAAGAATGCAAGAGTAAGGAAAAAAGAGAAAAAGCAGAGCAGAAAAAAGGAAAAGTAAATAGCAATCAGTAAATGTTATTTTGAGGCAAAGAGGCCAAAAAGAACAAAAAAACGACCAATTGTGCAAATGGAAATGAAAAGCATTTACAAAATAGCCGATAGTGATATGATAATACGCGAAAATGATATTCGGTACGTTATCATACAGATACACTGGTGAATTTCTCAGCATGAGACGGAATGACTAGTAAAAAAGAAATATGACAACAGTGGAATCGTTTTCAAGGTGATCGGCTATCATCCGGGAAGCGATTTTTCACTATAGAGGGGTAAGGCAATATGTTGGAACTAACAGATATTCACTGTCATCTGATACCGGGTGTTGACGATGGCGCGAAGGATATGGAGACGGCTCAAAGGATGCTTCGGGCTGAATATAAAGATGGTGTTAGGCGGATCATCGTCACACCACACTATCGAAGAGGAATGTTCGAGACTCCGCTGGCGACTGTAGTCACGCAGTTTGAAGCCTTGAAGAAGGCGGCAAAGGAACTGACAGATGATCTGCAGCTGGAACTGGGGTGCGAATATCATTCAAATCTTGAGATGGTAGACAACCTGCTGGCTGGAGAGCAGCGGACGATGGCGGGAAGTAAATATGTTCTGGTGGAATTCTCAGAACGTCACAGCTTCCGGAATATATGGAATCAGACCAGCAATCTCATGCAGGAAGGGTATCAGCCGATCGTGGCTCATATAGAAAGATATCCCTGCATCCTGGATGCACCACAGCGGGCAACAGAGCTGTCGGAAGCCGGAGTCATGCTCCAGGTCAATGCGGGCAGCCTGCTGGGAGATGAAGGATTCAGTGCAAAGAGATTTGCCAGAAGACTTATGAAACAGGAATTGATAGACTTTGTGGCATCAGATTCCCACAGCATGGATTGTTAACTTCCTAAAAATTTACACCTTAACACATTTTCCGGCATAGAAAAGCGAAAAAATCCCTGTAAAATAGCAGTTTCGCTTGCTATTTTACAGG
>SAAH01000250.1 GCA_009929525.1 Clostridia bacterium
TTAGTAAGTAAAAAGGATAATCTATGTATTCATTACGCTCTCTTTATCAAATTGGCTTTGGACCGTCATCATCACACACGATGGGTCCAGCAAAAGCAGCTAGTCGTGTGAAAGCTATGAGTAGTGACTAGACCGATATGAAATAACGCTTTTTAACTCACTTGCTTTAACCGGCACAGGTCATCTTACACAAGAGGCTATTAAAGAGTCACTCGCACCGAGTGCGGTGACTTTTTTTACTTAATAGGGATTTCTATTTTTCTATCCCAAAGTCATAAAAGACAAAAGACCCACAGCGCTGTGGGTGAATCAAACATGGATTGAAAAAGCTATTTAAAAACTTTCAGTTTTAGTCTGTGATAAATATCAATGGGGACAGATTTTTCTTTTCCACAATGATCACAATATAGCGTGGGATAATCAGAGAGGGATTCATCCCACATTTCTTCAAGGATATCGTATTCGATATCGGATTCTTTTCCACAGGAAAGACATTTGAGATGAACGGACTCATCGAAGATATCTCTTTTCATAAAGTCATCGATATCGACAGAAGGTCCAAAGTAAAAACCGTTTTTTAATGCATACTTATAATCTTCTAAACGTTGTTTTTTCTCCACATCAGAGATTTTACTTTTGATGGTATTGAAGTGTTTGGGCATGGGTTAACCTCCGGGATCTCTTAAGAAAGAGTAGTCTAAGTTGAGCCTCATGGTGTGGCCACATGAGCACAAGATAGGGTGGTACATATAGATTGATTTTAACATAAAGCGCCAGTTCATGCGCGAGCGCTTGAGCTTAATGTGGGCAGCGGAAAGCAGTTTTTTAAACGCAGAAACACTCTTTTTGGATTTGTTGGCGTAGAAACCGAAGTAGCGAATGGTGTGAAAGTTTTGATCGGGAATGTGAACGATAAGCCTAGCGATGAAGCGAAAGACGTGCTCGGTGACCACCTGTCTACCAAGATAGGAGGGGTCATCTTTGGATTTATGGTCGTCCTCATGAGGATCATAGCACCAGGTGAGCTGATGAGTTAAAGGGTCAAGCGATAGTATTCTCTCCTCAGAAATCGCGGGGCGAGAGGCGTAGCGGGTGATATAATCAGAGACTTTTTTGGCAGAGTTGAGGAGGCCATAGTCCTTCAGCTGAGGGCCGTGGGCATAGAAGCCTTTCTTATACTTAGCGGTGAGAAAGTTTCTCAAGCGGTTGAAGCGATGATAGGTGTCTTTGGGGGCATGATCTTTCAAATAATTTGAGATATTTCTAAGGAGAGCAAGTTGGAAATAAAGTCTGAGCTTCTCAAAATGAAAGTAAGAAAACTTTCGCAAGGTTTCATGAATGTCGAGCGTCCTTTCGGCAACGAGGACGTGGATGTGAGGGTTGAACTTGAGGTCGCGACCGAACGTATGTAGAAAGGCGATGAGACCTAAGCGACGATCCTCCTTCACAGCAACTTTGGATGAGAAAACAAGTGATTGTAAGGCTTCGTTGACAGAGGAGAAAAGAACATCAAAGAGACCTCGGTAAAGCCTGAAGTAATCCCTGAGTTCCTTAGCGATGGAAAAGACGAAATGGCGATGAGGTACATCTAAAAGTTTCGACTGAACAGCGAGGGTACGCCTCTCTCTGTAGCGCTGGTTGCAGGAGACACAAAACCTCGAGTGGCAGGAGAGACCTTGAAGATGAAACTGATCGCACGAAGGGCATTCGAAAAAGAGATACCCCTTCGCCAAGTTTTTACAGTCGATCATCTTTTCGACATTGGTGATGATGGCGGGTCGAAGTCGATCGATGAAGCGAGGTTTAAAAAAGGGCCAATAGGTTTGAAAGATGGACTGTATCGTGAGCTTGTTCTCCCGATTAGCCCTTAGGTTTGAAAGTTTATTCAGTTCGTTTTCGTAGACATCCTTACCATTCATCGCTGCAATAGCTAAGATGTCTCTATACTTATACTTGAGTAAAATAGGATCCATGATTCTATTATAGAAATAAACGGAGAAAAAGAAAAGGCGATTTAATCGCCCCGAGTGAATTTATTCACTTTTGTTCT
>SAAH01000019.1 GCA_009929525.1 Clostridia bacterium
TTCATTCTGCTCTATGACAACCTCATTCCATTCGGCAGAAGGATTGTCCGGCACATGGTATTTTGAACCTGTGCAGGTAGGAGTTGTAAAGAACAGTTTTCCAGGATAAGTAGTTCGGCTGAGATGATGTTCATGTCCTGCCAGAACCATACAGATATCCGTCTGATTCACAATAAAATCGGTCAATCCCTCTCGCAGCGTATTCACATTATCTGAAACACCGGACTTGCTTGCAGAATACAAACTATGGTGCATAAGGAGTATCGTCCACGTGTATTCATGCTCTGCCAGAGTCTTTGTAATATAGTCGATGTGGAATTGACAGTTTGTATTATTTGTATCGATAGCAACAAAAAGGACCCCCTTATGCAGAAAGGCGAAATTACCTCCATCTGCATTTGGAAGTCCATAATGACCAAAGAAATGCTCGTTTTTATCGTGATTGCCTCGTACTGTGGCAATCGGAACGGAATGTTGCTCCGTAAACATATGATACTGTGATGTCCTTGTTAGACCATCTGTGATAGCATCCACCTGATCACCCATACTGATGATAAGCGTCGGTAGCGGGTCAAGAATCGTCTGTACACGATACCAGTTCTCAGCAGAATCCTCCGCAATAATCTGAGGGTCACCTGCAATGAGGAATCTCATATTATCCGGTACTGCAAAACTCTTGGTAAGTGTTACACCGTTTTTTCCCTCAATGGTGTAGGAATACTCACCGCTAAGAGGCGCATCCACCACAGCATGAAATGTGTAATATCCATCAACAATGTCCTCACAAGAAATCCTCTGCGAATTGCCATTTACGGTTATCGTGCAAGCATCCGTAAAATTGGTAATCCAAGTGATGATGACCTTTCCCTCAGAGGTATATGGCTGAACGATGGCATCCCTTATAAACGGCACAGGTTCTTCCGGCAGAATAATTGGATTCTCTGGCAAGTCAGCAAGCGTGACAACGCCATCATAATAAATGTCCGTAGTAAACGCATCATACTCAACGTCTGCAAAAATATAGAGCGTTGCCGTGTAGTCCGCATATCTTGGTACGGCATTATCTAATATCGTGTCGTCCACCAACTGTGGACGGAGGGTATATGTTTCGGCGTATAAAAAACCTTCTGTCGGTGCTGTTTCTCCCTCCGGCACATCAAAGATTTCCTGATTAAACAGTTCCTCAACCATACCGGGGAGATTGTCCACATCTATTACCGTGCCATCCTCGTCAAGCCAATCGTAGTATTTTAAGGTAAATCCTTTGATACCATTTGAACCGCCCTCATTGATAATGACATCCTGTCTGTACCAATAGGTCTGCTTCTTTGTTACTGTTCCGTTTACTCCATAATAATCCGTTTCCTTAAAATAGAGTTCACTGTGCCACGTCCCATCATCGTGAAGGGCGCAGATATTGGAACGATACTGCATATCCGTGTAGGTTGTTATCTCTACACCCATCTTTTTTGCTGCCGTACCGAGGTTTTGATGCTTTCCACTGCAAATACCTACATAGGTTTCATCGTAGAACTGGTCGCAGCAGATATAATTCGGATAATTGACTATAGCATCCTCCGGAATATCAACAGCAGCAAGCACACGGCCTGTATGAGCATCCGGATAATCTTCTTTTAGCACCGGATGAAGGGTATAGTTATTTACATTCATCTGCCTTTTGATAAACTCAATAGCCTTATCAGATGAAATCTTGTATTTCTCATCATTAAAAATACCTGACATAAATACTCCTTTCCGGTTATTCTTCATCTGTTGGGACGGTACAGTAGAAAACAAGTAGCGTTGATGTAGTCGTATCGACCCCAGAAAGCGTTGCTCCCACATACGAACCAAATTCACTGCCACCGCTACGATTAAGCGTGATAACTCCTTCGCTGCCATCATTCGTATGAATATGAAAGTAGGGTCTGTCATGATAGGCACGGGTAAAATAAAAAGTACCGTTCCCGATCATCTCACCAAATTCTACGGTGTATTTTGCCGTAGTATCGCGGATATTCTGTGCGGCATTGATATACTCATAAAGCGAATCGTTCAAAGTGGGGATGTACGCTCCGATTGTGATTCGTACTTCCTTGTGATTGAATGGATTCCAGTCCATACCAACAATTCTGCTCTCTGTTTGAATTGCCATAGGCTTAAACGCCACAATCAATTCATCTCCGAGTTCAAGAGAACCCTTTTTATATAGCGAAATCTCATAGTTGGTAGTTTTATCAGAAACACTATATGAGAAACTGATATCCTGAACGGATGCCTTCTTTACAATATCAATCGGTGTTTCATTTCCTACATGACCACGAATACCTATGGTGTAACCGTAATACTCGATTTCTCCCTTGGCAAGTGCCAAAAGCTGCATAATGGCAGCACGACGAGTACATTCCTTGTTGATTCGGAGAGTGACCTCATCTTCAATATCAACGATACCGACATTGAAGGGTGTTCCCATCAAAAGAGTTTCTAAGATGCTCTTTACCGTGCCGGATTGCTCAAACGCCGTAACCTTGTACTCGTCGTTATTGAGAATATAAGTGATGTGTTCTCCCGTAAACTGCGTATAACATATGCCGCCGGAAATGTTTTTCTTAAGTCCTGTAATATAGAACACAAGTCCATCCAATTCCAATCTACTGTTCACATCAACATACCCTTCCGTGGTTCTGGTAAGAAGGCTCACATCAATCGTACATTCGCCACTTAACTTCTGCACGATGCTGCAGGAATTTACTGCTCGGTAGCTTTTAATCAAATCACCAGATGAGTTGTCATCTGCCGGTGCATAGAACTTCAGCACCGGACTCGGTGGTATTTCACGATACAAAGGTTTCAAAGTACGGTCAGAGTCAATATTTCTATAGGAGGAACTCCACCCAAGGAATATCATTCCTTTTATTTTTTCTGGTGTTGGAGGAATGGCATCTCCGCCTTTATCCACATACTGGACAGACAAAAGGTCATCCTCGGCATAATTTAAAAATCGCACTGTGAATCCCGTCACCTCATACACAGGATTGATAGTCAAATCAGACTGCACATTGGTGTAATCGGTATCCCACTCAACAAATGTCTTACCACTGACAACTTCCGGTTCAGGAGGCACTGCATCATATGTCTGCTCGACTGTTTGTGTAGACAATGCTGCAGTGCCATCGTGATTCATGAATATTACCGTGTACAGATTATGGTAGAGGGGTCTGACCGTCTTGTCATTCACAATATTAGTAATATCTCGATTCCATCCGATAAACACCATATTTTCAAACTCTTCCGGTTCGGGTGCATACGGTGTGGCATCTCCACCCTCCGGTACATCCACTGTACCAAGGAGGTCTGTTCCTGCATAATTCAAAAAACGAACGGTGTAATATGTCACACCATCAAGAACATAAGACATAGGGACCTCCTTTAAACTGTACCAAGGTTACGAATGGATGCTCGGCCCTGGCTATACTGAATTTGAGAAACAATAGTTGTGATGATTTTTCCGTCAATCATCAACGGCTGATTCAAGGTAAAACTTGCTGGGTTATTTGTGAATTCCATTGGCGTATGCTTATCCGCTGTGTATCCGACATCGGCAGAAAAGTCAAAGTCGGTAGGCAGTGCAGTATTCATCTCTGCTGCCAAGCCATGCATAACGCCGTTGATGTCTTCTGCCATGTGCTGTGCAGATTTCACTGCGTCCTTGCCGCTTGAATCAATAGCACCGGACAGCCCCTTTACAAGCATTTCACCGACCCATGCCATCTCATCGGACGGAGAATGGATTCCAAAGAAATCACAGATACCATCCCAGATGGACGAAATCCAACCAGACACCTTATCCCACAACCAAGAGGCGAGGGACTGGATACCTTGCCACAAACCACGAACAAGGTTTCCTCCGACCTCTGCAAGCTGACCTACACCTTGACCGAATGCGGATACAAGACCTGCAATAATCTGTGGAACAGCTTTCACGATTTCCACGGTAATAGTAGGCAGATTTTGTACCAATGCAATGAGAAGTTTTACACCTACTTCAATTATCTGCGGAATTGAACCAATGAAGAAATCCACAAGTCCCAAGATAATCGCGGGCAGCTGTTCAATCAGCATAGGGAGTGCTGCAAGCAAGCCTTCTGCAAGTCCCATGATAAGTTGTAACGCCGCATCTAAAATCATCGGTAGGTTTTCGATAAGGCTCTGAACAATCGTAATCACAGCCTGTACCGCTATGGGAATCAGTGTAGGAAGCGCCTCACCGATACCTTGCACCAAAGACATCACTATCTGAATCGCTGCTTCAATCAGTAAAGGCAGATTCTCAATCAGCGTATTTACAATAGTCATCAGTGCATCAATTACCACAGGGATGAGTTCCGGCAGCATGGTAAGTATGGTGCTTAGCACCTGGGAAAACAGGTCAACCACCGTATCCAAAAGTGTCGGAAGAAGTTCTCCCACAGTCGCAAGCAGTGCATTCAGAGCCGTAGGCAGTGCTGCAATGATATTTTCGATTACAGGAGTGATATTGGTCAGCACATCCTGAAAGGCATCCACCACATTGTTGCAAAGCTGCTCGATATCTGCATCCGCATTGCCAAAACCTACAATAAGGTTATCAATGGCAGCTTTCATGGAGTTCATAGACCCCTCAATGGTATGCTCCGCCTCTGCTGCCGTTGCTCCTGCTACGCCCATGCTTTCCTGAATGACGTGAATAGCCTCGACTACATCCGCATAGGAACTGATATCGTACTCAATGCCGGAAATCGCCTGTGCATCAGCAAGCAGACGCTCCATTTCTGTCTTGGTGCCTCCGTAGCCGAGTTTCAAGTTGTCCAGCATCGTGTAGTTCTGCTTGGCAAATCCCTGGTATGCGTTCTGAATGAGTCCGATGTCCGTACCCATCTTATTGGCATTATCCGCCATATCGGTAATGGCCATATCCGCATATTTCACCGCCGCCTCAGTATCACCACCCAGAGACTGGATAAGTGAAGCTGAGAACGAGGTGACCGTTTCCATGTACTCATTGGCAGACATACCTGCCGTCTTATAAGCATTGGCAGCGTAGGTCTGTAGTTCCTGCGAGGATTCCTTAAAGAGGGTGTCAACGCCGCCTACCAGCTGCTCGTAATCGGTATAAGCGGCGATGACCTCTTTGCCAAGGGACACTGCCGCCGCACCAGCCGCCACAGCAACGGCACCCATTGCGGCACCGATGCCTTTTAAGACGCTGCCGAACTTTTCAAATTTGCCGGAGGATTTATCTGCGGCATCACCGGCCTCGTCGATTTCTTCCTCCAGATCGTCAGCGCTGTCTGCGGCATCGTCCATTTCACGTTCGGCCTCATCCAAAGCCGTATTGTTGCGGTCCAGTTCACGCTCCATGTCGTTGAGGGCCGCAGTTGCATTGTTCAGTTGAATTTGCCAATTCTGAGTGCGGCGGTCATTTTCACCGAAGGACTCAGCAGCATTGGCAAGGGCTGCACGGAGCGTTTCAATTTTCTGTTTCTGTGCCTCGATTTCCTTATTTAGCACCTGATTCCTTGCGGTCAGCGCCTGTACGGAATTATCGTTTTTATCAAACTGCGAGGACACCACTTTCATTTCCGAACCGAGGACCTTAAAGGACTGGTTGATTTCGGACAGTGCTTTCTTGAATTCCTTTTCGCCTTCCAGTCCAATCTTGAGACCAAAATTATCCGCCATCAAACCACCTCCTTAGATTCCGTCCGGGATAATGTCGTCGATATACATTTCACGCTTCGGTTTTGCCATCCCGTGGTACTGCTTATGGCATTCCCAAAGGTCCAGTAATAAGCCAAATGGCATCAACCACACCTCATTCTGTGACAGATGCAGGTGGGCGATGCCGTAATATAAAAGTCGAGTAAATAACTCTGCGTCACTTACTCGACCACTGCGTTTTTTGAATTGTCCTCACTGACCACATTGCGCTTGGTTCCCTTATACAGGGCCTCGGTGATAGCTGCCTTATAGCCAGCCAGATCCAGAGGAGAAGTCAGAAGCTCGACAATATCCTCTGTCAGCAAATCACGCTGATTTTCCTTGTTCTTCAAGTTGTGAATGAGGATGGACTGGTTTGCCATCAAAGTAATGAGCCAGACGATTTCGCCGATGGCCATTTCAAAGTTCTCACTCTTCATGAGCTTTTCACCCAAGTTCTCAAGACCACCGTAGCGGCCCGCGATTTCCTTGGTAGCTTTGGTGGTGAGGATAAGCTCATATTCCTCACCGCCGACAGTAATCATTGCGCTGCGTTCCTTATCCATCGATTAACCCTCCTCTGTAGTCGTAATGACAGGTTCATAAACGTTAGAATACCAGTTGCTGATGATACCCGCAGAAACGCCGGTGTCGCCTTCAGTGACCTCCGCTTTCCAAGGATGCTTGCCGCTGGCATCTGCCTTGTTTCTGGTAAGGACCGTACCTTCGATGGTAGGAGTGGAGAAGGTAATGCTGTCACCCTTAGTAGCAAGGTTAGTAGCAGGGATACCGAACTTCACACGGTACAGCCAGTAATACTTGTATTTGCCGTTGGACTTCTTTGCTCTGAAGCCGATAGCAACAGGAGTGCCGCCATCCTCGCCGCCGGAAATCAGCACCTTGTTATCGTCGATGGTAGCGCCCGTAAGAACGGAAGCAGCAGTCGAACCGATATCGTCAATGCCAAGGGAGAGTGTGCCGGACTTAAACTCCTTCACAATTTCCGCAGCGCCATCATCGGCATAAAGCGTTGCCTCTGCCAGCTCCACGGAGAGTTCTGCCGAGATTGCTTTTGCCAGCTGGACGGGAGTGTCATAGGTTTCTTCGCCAGCTTCATCCTCGACAATGGATGCGTAGTACAATTTATCAAGACCAATCGTAGCCATAATCAATCCTCCAATTCATAGATTTTCGCCACATCAATGGCGTAGTGGTGGTACCCGGTGTCGTTTTCACGCTCGATGTACCTTCGGCCTGTAATGGTGAAGTCCGAAGCCAAGAGGCTGCGGACGATAATGTTTTTTGTTTTTGTGTAGTTGCTCTTGGAAAAGAGCGAAAGCCTTGCCTCCTGAATATCACAGCCAGGAGCATTATCCGCATGGAGGTCGAAGGTGTCCGTCAGTGGTACGATGACCACATACATCTCCGGCGCTGTGCCTTCAAAGACACCTGTTTCCACAGGAATGGAGAGGCCCTCAAGCAGTGTTTTTGTTTCTGATAACACATTCAAAGTTTCTCCACCTCCGATTCAAAGACTGTTTTCATAGCCTCAACACACTGTTTTTTTGATGCAGATTTGGCAGGCTTCAGAAACGGTTTTGCAGGCTGACCGCTTTTGCCGTATTCGATGATATTGGCAAGCTGGGCATTGCTGCCGCCGTCAGATCTCGGTTCGGAAAAGCCAACCTTGATATTGAAGTTGCCGTTTCGGTCCATATTTACAGAAGTCAGGCCCAGCGAGGACTCCAGTTCACCGGTGGCTCTGGAATCATACTTAGTGCCGCTACCGATGACTGAGGAGAGGTTGCTTTGCGTTTTTGCCAGCACCACCTCGCCACCGGCCTGCAGCACAGTTTCTGCAATGGAATCGAAGTTGCTGCCAAGGCGGGACATTCGCTTCAGAAATTCATCGGGCATTTTTACATCAACTCGTGCCACTGGAAACGACCTCCTTTGCCAGAACCTCAATATACATTCCACGGCCTTTCACATCCTCGACAGAGGTGATTTCAAATCGGCTGTCAGCGCAGACGATCACCATCGCCGTAGTGACGGTCAGTCCGGGAATGACACGGAAACGGAAAAGGTCGGTGGCATCGGTAAAAGTGCTGCGGTTGGCCCATTTCTCGTTGCCGTGCCGACCTTCCCTGTACGCCCTGACCGAAGCAAGGACCACATCCGTTACTGTAGAAAATCCTTCATCATCCAGAACTTTCTGCTTTTCCACGATTTCGATAAAGGTGTTCATTTTGCCAAAGCTCATATCACACCTTCCAATCTCGATCGAGGCGGAGCAGTAAATTTACGGTGTTCCAGACCTGTTGTCCGGCCTGAACATTATCCGCAAAGAAGCCGCCCGTGGAACCGTCTCTGGATTCATAGAAGTGCGATGCCAGCATGATCACCGCCTGTTCGGTAGTGGCGGGCATCGCATTTTCTGTGTAATATCCTTCTGTAATGTGCTGATAGCTTTCCGCATAGGAGACAGCGGCAGTGATGAAGCGCTCGATCAGCGCATCGTCAGCCGAATGCTCCAGAATCAGATTTTCTTTGACCTTAGTCAAAAGTTCGCTCATCACTGCCACCTCCTATCTTAGGCACCCATCTGGAGAACCTGTACGGCTTCAGGAAGGACCAGCTTACCGTCCACACGCTCCTTGGCCACGAAACCGACCATACCGTTACCGGCATAGAGTTCACGAAGCTCGGCGAAGGAACGAGTTCCACGGTCACCGATGTTGTAGTAGCTGAAATCACCAAAGGCGATGACAGGCTTACCGGCCTCGATGATAGGTACATAAGGAGAAGTCAGCACATCGTAGCCGAACAGCTTACCCGGCTCACCGGCCTGATTGGAAGGCTGCCACAGATACTGGCCGTTTTCGTCCTTGAGCTTGCGGATTGCAGCAATGGTCTGGTCGTTCATGATGAACTTAGCGCTCTTACGGTAAGGACGCTTCAGAGCGTAAACCAGATTGATGATTTCATCCGCAGTGATTTCGGTAGCGCTGGCAGCAGTAACGCCGATTTCAGCGCCGCCGGTAGTAGCGAAGATGCCCAGAGGCTTGCCAACACCATCGCCGTTGAGGAAGGCGTCCTCTTCGGCATTGGCCAGAGCCTTACCGAACTGCTTGATGATGTAGTTTTCCAGACCGAAGGCATTGTCATACAGGAGTTCCTCGGTAACCTTCACGGCAACATGGAGCTTGTGGGCATCCAGATTGATCTGGCTGAAGGTAGCGTCACCGAAGGTGAGTTCGCCGCCTTCCTCAATCCATGCTGCAGCAGGCTTGGCACCGGCGATGTTGATTTTGTGCTGGCCGCTGGTAGTGATGACATTGGCAAGACCACGGAAGATATTCTCCTCAGTCAACACATCAATGAGGCGGGAATCGTACTCTTCAGGTACAAGGTAGCCGCCGTTCTCATCGATACCCTCGGAAAGGACATCCGTGATAGTGCGAAAGTTGCTGCGGAGCGCCTTAAGCATACCGGCTCTGTAGGCATCGGATGCACGACCGGACTTAGGCTTACCATCGCCGGTATCCTTGCCGCCATTCATAGGCTTGTGAGTGATAGGAGTGTTCACAGGCTTGTTGAGTTCGGCTTCCATAGCCTCCATAGCCTGCATACGCTCGATTTCAGAGGTGTAGTTCTGCACCTTCTGTTCCATTTCGGCATAGGTCTTAGCATCCTCCTCGGAGAGCAGGCCATCCTTATCACGCTTGGTCTCCACGAAAGCCTTAGCAGCTTCCCATGCCTTGTTACGCTTTTCTCTCAGTTCCAAAATAGTCATAATGAATTACCTCCAATTTTTGATAAGATTGAGCCTATCCATCAGGGAATCGGCTTTGATTTTGGTTTCTGTGGTTGTGGGTTTTGCGTCGATTTTGCACTTGGAAGCAATGCGCTCCATCAGGGAGTTCACCACTTCGGTGCGGGAAAACATCATGCTGACCTGCGGCACAGGGACTTCGTCTGTAATTGCAGAGCGCTGCATGATTTCGTCGGCAAAGCCAAGTTCAATGGCCTTGTTTGCATCCATCCAAGTTTCCGCATCCATCAGGTGGGAGAGCTTGGTACGGGAGAGACCGGTTTTGATTTCGTATGCGTTTAAGATGGAATCCTTCACGCTGGCCAACATATCAATGGCTTTCTGCATTTCTGCAGAGTTGCCGAAGGCCACGGTCATCGGATTGTGAATCATCAGCATAGAAACCGGAGATACCAGCACCTTGGTACCGGCCATCGCAATAACGGATGCTGCGGAAGCTGCGATACCGTCGATTTTTACGGTCACGCTACCTTTGTAATCCATCAGCATGTTGTAAATCTGCGCTGCCGCCACGCAGTCGCCGCCGGGAGAATTGATCCAGACGGTAATGTCACCGGTGCCGGAGTTCAGCTCGTCTTTGAACAGCTGAGGAGTGACATCATCGTCAAACCAGCTTTCCTCGGCGATGGTGCCGTTGAGAAACAGAGTCCTCTCCGTCACGGCCTCCTGCGTTTCCTGATTGGTCACTGTCTGGGTCTTCCAGTTCCAGAATTTCTTCATCCTGCGTTTCCTCCTTTCCTGCGAAAATGCCCGCATCCTTGAGCTTGGTCATGTTGCCGTTGATGAGATATAAATCGCCGCCTTCCTCAGCCGGGATACGGTCCAGATTTTCAAGTTCACGGATGTCGTTGGCACTCATCCAGCCGTTCTGCCTGCCGATGGCGTAACCGTTCATACGGCTCTGGTAATCGCCACGGAGCAGACCGTCCACATTGAACTTGATAAAATAAGCAGCCTTCTCGGAATGGGAAACCAGCGCACGAATCATCGATTGCTCCCACCTTACGAGCCAAGGCTCCAAGGTGTATTTCACGAACTCCAAAGACTGCTGCTCAATATTAGAAAAGCTCGACTTCTCCAGATCGCCGACCATGTGAGGCGGGACACGGAAAATTCGAGCAATTTCATTGATTTGGAACTTCCTCGTTTCGAGGAATTGTGCCTGTTCCGGTGAGATGGAGATAGGCGTGTATTTCATACCTTCCTCCAGAACAGCCACTTTATTTGCATTGCCACTGCCACCGAAGGTGTTCTGCCAGCTTTCACGCACACGCTGCGGGTCCTTGATGGTGCCGGGATGTTCCAAGATGCCGCCCGGTGTGGCACCGTTAGCGAAGAACTTCGCACCGTATTCCTCGCAGGCGATGGCCATGCCGATTGCGTTTTTCGCCATAGCGATAGGACTGTAGCCGACCAGACCGTCAAAGCCGAGGCCCGGAATATGCAACACATCGGACGGCTGCAAAATGACTGCTGTATCCTTATTTCGGATGGCTTCATCGTTGCCTCGGTAGTAGGTGTAGTAGAGATGGCCGTTTTCGTCACGGTCTACCACCATACGATTTGGCATCAGCGGATACAGGGCCACGACTTCACCTTTGCCGTTGCGGATAATCTGCGCATAGGCATTTCCCCAGAGGAGTAGGTGCGTCATCAGAGTTTCCCTGAATACAAAAGAGGTCATTTCAGGGTTCGGCTCATCGTGGAGCAGTACATACAGCGGATGGTCGATGGCTTTTTCCTTGCCGCCGGTATCGGTGTAGCGATAGAGGTGTAGAGGAAGTCCGGCCACAGCCTCTGCCAGAATACGTACACAGGAATACACTGCGGTCATTTGCATGGCAGAGCGCTCGGTCACCGCTTTGCCGGAAGTAGAGCCTCCGAACAGAAAACGGTAGGCGCTACCGGCAGTGGCATTGCTGGGCTTGTCTCTCGCCTTGAATATTCCAGATAAAATTCCCATAGGAATCACGCTCCCTTCTTAAATGAAAAGTATGCCACGCTCGTCATAGACGCTGGCAGAGTTGTTGTTGCCACAGCGGATCGCACGGTCGAGGCCCATGATGGTAGCAACGGCACCGTCGATTTTCTCTGTGGATTTTTCCTTGTCGGCTTTGATGTTTCCGGCTGGGTCTGTACGGACGAAAATGTTGTCCATCATCCAGCGCAGAACCGGATGACCGCCGTGGGCGATTTTTTGTTCCAAGGTCAGCTTCATCAGCTCTTTGGTCGGAGGCGACATATCTTTGAAGCCCTGACCGAAAGGCACCACCGTAAATCCCATGCCCTCAAGGTTCTGTACCATCTGAACAGCGCCCCAGCGGTCAAAGGCGATTTCACGGATATTGAATTTTTCGCCCAGCTGTTCGATGAATTTTTCGATATAGCCGTAATGGACCACATTGCCTTCGGTGGTCTGCAGGAAGCCTTGCTTCTCCCAGACATCGTATGGAACATGGTCACGGCGCACTCGCAGCTCCAGCGTATCTTCCGGTATCCAGAAGTACGGAAGGACCACATATTTGTCATCCTCATCCAGTGGCGGGAACACCAATACAAAAGCCGTGATGTCTGTGGTGGACGAAAGGTCCAAGCCACCGTAACATACACGGCCTCGCAGGGTTTCTTCAGTTATTTTGAATGTGCAGGCATCCCATTTGTCCATTGGCATCCAGCGGACTGCCTGCTTCACCCATTGGTTCAAGCGCAGCTGTCTGAAAGCATTCTCCTCGGCAGGATTTTGTTGCGCCGATTCGCAAGCAGCCTGCACCTTATCGATGCCTACCGTAATGCCGAGAGACGGATTTGCTTTTTTCCAGACCTCCGGGTCTGTCCAGTCATCGCTTTCGTCAGCACCATAGATGACAGGATAGAAGGTCGGGTCAATTTTACGGCCTTCCAGAATATCCTTTGCCTTCTGGTGAGTTTCGTAGCAGATGGAGTTGGTGTCGGTACCGGCAGTGGTGATCAGGAAATACAGAGGCTGCATTCTGGCATCGCCGGAGCCTTTGGTCATAACATCAAATAGTTTTCTGTTCGGCTGCGTGTGCAGCTCATCAAAAACAACGCCGTGGATATTAAAACCGTGTTTGCTGTAAGCCTCAGCCGACAGCACCTGATAGAAGCTGTTGGTCGGCTGGTACACGATTCGTTTCTGGGAAGCCAGAATTTTGACACGGCGGTTCAGCGCAGGACACATACGCACCATATCGGCAGCAACATCAAAAACGATGGTTGCCTGCTGGCGGTCAGCTGCACAGCCATAAACCTCGGCACGTTCCTCACCATCACCGCAGGTCAGCAGAAGTGCCACCGCAGCGGCAAGCTCGGACTTGCCCATCTTCTTGGGGATTTCGACATAGGCTGTCGTAAATTGTCGATAACCGTTGGGTTTGATGGTACCGAAGATGTCTCGGATAATCTGCTCCTGCCAATCGATAAGCTCAAACGGCTTACCGGCCCATGTGCCTTTTGTGTGGCACAGGCACTCTATAAAATTGACTGCGTAATCCGCCAGTTCTTTACTGTAGGTGGAGTCCGCAGCCATAAATTTCGTCGGTGTGTAATTTTCCAGTTTTCGCAAGCGCCGCTTCCTCCTTTCAAAAGGGCATAAAAAATACAGCCCGTCGGCTGCACTACGAGAGAAAGAGCCTTGCAGCTCAGTCTCAGGGCTATTTTATTAGCATAGGTTTAGTAATTGTTGCTATGAATCAGAAGCTCCAGCGCAAGTTCGGCGTCCGGGGCATTGGGTTTGATATCCCAGCCTCTATCGTAGTTACATACGATTTTACCGTTTCTCTTGAGCATTAGTTTGCTGATTTTTCCACCGTTGATACCGTACTGAGAGGGTTCGTCATAAACCTTCATCCAGTAGTGGAAGATGCTGTCGTATACTTTCAGGGAACCTTCGTGCCACATACTCCGCACCTCCTTAAACGCTCATCATGCGGATGGCCGGGATTCTGGCTCTCTGGTTGGTCTGCCAGTCGGTGTAGTTGGCGTTGACCTCGGTGATGCCAGCCATCTTGAAGCCGTGCTTTTCAAAAGCTGCAAGGGTGGGAATCAGGCTGGAGAAGGTGCTGCTGATGGTAAATTCAGCGATGTCGTTTTCCTTCATGCAGGCGGCGATGGCTTCAATATCCTCGTCCCAAATGACCTCGCTAAAATCAATCAGGTCGTTGCCTGCGTCGAGGCTCTTGCGGTAGGCCCAGAACATGGTGCCGTTGATACTGTATTCCTTCAGGCTTCCTGCCTGCTCTGCGATAGCTCTTTCAAAAAGTTCAATTTTCTTCATGGTGTTGTTCCTCCGTAAAATGTGTTTTTTCCTTTCGGTGTACACATATTCGCTCTAAAAGCACATAATAGCAAGTCATTTCTGCGATATAAATCGTAGAATACTGCACGATGTTTTGCTGGTATATTTGTGTAGATTATTTCAACACTTTTCTACAAACATCGACGCCGTAGACCACATTCAGGCCAGAGCCGTTGTCCCAACGCACCATGATGGAACCGGTGTCATCCACGCCCCATACGGTTCCAAGAGTGCCGACCGGAGGAGCTTGCGCATCGTCCATCTGGACCAACTCCACACGAGTGCCAGCGGGATACTGGCTGCGGATTAAATCCACCGTTGCCTTATTCGGAAATCTCATCGCTGGACACCTCCTTCTTATCGCCGCTTTTGAATGCGGAAGATCCGGTCAGATTCTTCAAGAGAATTTTGCGCTCAGTTTTGTATTCGTTGCCGATGAAGCCGAGGCGGAGCAGGAAGCAGCGGAAAGCGTACTTTTCATTGTCGACCTGCTTTTCGGTGCCGTTTACACGCTTCTGGTTTCGGGCCATTTCGCAGAGCTTGCAGATAAAGGTGTCATAAGCCTTCACGCTGTCTGCATCCAGCTGGCCGGGGAACCAAGGAAAGGAAACCTTTGTGTCGGTAATCTCCAGCGGCAGGTCGTCTGTACCCAGCGCCTTGCAGATAAGGCTGCGTTTGGCAGCAATGATGCCTTTCAGGTTTTCGAGATTGACATCGGTGAAAAGGCTGCGAGGCATGGAAATGCAGATGCCGGTGATTTCATCTTCCGGCGCTGCGTATGCCGGAGGGCAATCCTCCAAAGGTTCCTCGCCGTCGATGACCGGTTCCTGCTGTTCGCTGGAGTATTCGGTGGACTCGGCGATGAAGCCTTGCTGGGCCAGCGCCTCGATGAGCTTTTCGATTTCCTCGCTGTCAGCCATATCGTCAAACTCAAGGTTGCCTTCACGGGTGACCGTAAAGTAGTCGATTTGGTAAGCGTAGGACGGAGTCTTCAGGTAAACCGGCTTTGCTCCGGTGAATTCGCTGATGGCTTTGACCAGCGGTTTGCGGTCGGTTGCGTTGTAGTAAATTGTCATGGTGTATGACCTCCTTTAATTTTGGTAGTCACATATTCGCTCTAAAGACACAGAATAGCAAGTTATATTTGAGAAATATATGTACCAAATAGGAGCCAGGATTTTTGTGGTTATTTGTACTTCATATCGAGATACGGATCGACCTCCGGGAACAGGCGCTCAAAGTCAGCAACATACCGGTAGCAGGCGCTATCCAGACCGTTGCAGATGGCAAATTCACGCAGGCTTTTCTTTTTGAAAAAGCTCGGCTGATTGCACCAGCGGGCAATGGTGATATACATACCTCGGTAGGGACTTTCCGTATATCTGGCAAAGCGCATCACATACGGCAGGCAGCGGTTTCGCATCAGGATTTCAATACGGAAGAGCAGGTCGAAGATGTCCTGCTTCCAGAAATCTGTATCCCAGCGCTCGTTACGGTCAAAGCCGCAGAAGCAGTAGAACTTCATCACCGCATCGGTATATTTTCTGGCCAGCTGAATTTTGCTTTCAATCAGCTGTGCGTCAGTCACATTATCAAAAGCAAAAATGTAATCGCCATCGTATTTGCTGGAAAACAGTGCAGCGCATTTATCCTCTGTCAGTAGGCGTTCATCCAATCCCTGCTTGAACTGAAATGGTTTCCCGGTAGACTGCAGCTCCTGAAGAAATTCTCGCCAGCAGGGTGTGCCGAAGAAGTTATCATCCAGTAGACAGATTTTTGGCCTTGCCGGATCGTGGAACTCGGCCAGAGGACTGTGAACAGAGACACGGTCGTAATTCTTGTTGACGCAGAAATCGCACCTGCGGAAACAGCCACGGGTCAGAAAACCAATGGAATAATCTGTGTAGTAGGAGTAGTCATGAGGCTTCCCGCCATGCTGCAGCTTGTCGGCCACCCACGCATCATACAGATGATAGTCCGGCATCTGGTGTTCGATAGAAGCAGGAAGGCACGGTGCCTTATCATAATAAAAGCCCGTGCCTCCATAGGTCACATTATCCAGTTTCAAAACTTCTGCCGGGACAGGTGTGTCAGTAAAGACCTTTGACAGGTAAACAGCATCAAAAGAATCGAGGCCATCATAGTCAGTCTTTAACATCACCGTGTCACCGGCAGCTTTGTGGTGCGCAGATATTTTCATGCAGGCCAGATTGGGAAAACGGTGTCGTTTTCTGCCAATGAGGTCTGCATCAATGCTTGCTATCTTCATGGGCCACCTCATCATAGCGATAGGTAAGGCCATCACGGACAACAGTTACATTTGCAGCGGAACCGACCTGCTCGATGTAGCGCTTCACGATAACATCGCAGAATTTTTCGTCCAGCTCAATGGTATAGCAGATACGGTTGGTCTGTTCGCAGGCGATAAGTGTGCTGCCGGAACCACCGAACGGGTCCAATACCAGCGAGTTAGCCATGCTGGAATTCATAATTGGATACGCCAGAAGCGGGATAGGCTTCATGGTCGGATGGTCGCCATTTTTCTTAGGCTTATCAAATTCCCAGATGGTCGTTTCCTTACGACCTGTGTACCATTGATGTTTACCGGCTTTCTTCCAGCCAAACAGCACAGGCTCATGCTGCCACTGGTAAGGACTGCGGCCCAGCACCAGAGATTCTTTCTTCCAGATGCAGGTACCGGACAAATAAAATCCCGCATCGGCAAATGCCCTGCGGAAATTCAGCCCTTCGGTATCAGCGTGGAAAACATAAATGGAAGCGTCCTCAGCCATAGCAGAGTGCATCTGCATGTAGGCATCCAGAAGGAATTGATAGAAGGCGCTGTTTTCCATATTGTCGTTTTTGATTTTACCGGCGGTGCCTTCGTAGTTCACATTGTACGGAGGGTCCGTCACTACCAGATTGGCGACCTTGCCGTTCATCAAGAGAGCGTAGGTTTCAGCCTTGGTGGAGTCACCGCAGACCAGACGGTGTTCACCCAGCTGCCACAAGTCACCGGCCTTGGAGAAGGTCGGCTGCTTCAGCTCGGCATCCACATCGAAGTCGTCATCGTGGATGCCTTTCTTGGTATCCTCACGGAACAGCGCCTCCAGCTCCGCAGGTTCAAAGCCGGTCAGGGATACATCGAAATCGGTACCCTGCAGGTCAGCGATCAGGAGAGCCAACTTGTCGTTGTCCCATTCGCCGCTGATTTTATTGAGCGCCACATTCAGCGCTTTTTCTTTTTCCTCGGAAAGCTCCACCACAACGCAGTCCACTTCGGTCATACTCATGTCGATGAGGACCTTCAAGCGCTGGTGACCACCAACAACACGGCCAGTGGTCTTATTCCAGATGACCGGCTCCACATAGCCGAACTGCTCAATGGAGCGCTTCAGCTTTTCATATTCCTTGTCGCCGGGTTTCAAATCCTTACGAGGATTATAGTCAGCAGGCAGAAGTTCTGCCGTATTCTTTTTCTCAATCAGCATACTTTTCCACCGCCTTTTTCAGTTCTTTGGTTTTATCCAAGTTCTCCCAAGAGCCTTTATAACCATTGAAGTGGCCGTAGGCAGTGGTCTCGGAGAAGTAAGGACTGCGCAGGTGCAACAGAGAAATGATAGCAGCGGGACGCAGGTCAAAGACCTCCATCACGGCTTTGCGGATAATTTCCACATCGACCTTTTCTGTACCGAAGGTATCAATCTCCACGGCAGTAGGCTCGGCCTTGCCGATGGCATAAGAGATAGCCACCTGACATCTGTCGGCCAGCCATGCGCCTACAATGTTACGGGCCACAACTCTGGCCATGTAAGCGCCGGAGCGGTCAACCTTGGTAGCATCTTTGCCGGAGAAGGCACCGCCGCCGTGAGCAGCAAGGCCACCATAGGTATCCACCATAATCTTTCTGCCGGTCAAGCCAGTGTCGGCAGCAGGGCCACCTTCTACAAAGCGACCGGAAGGATTGATGAGGATTTCCGTTTCCTTCGGGAAGTGGTAGCGACTGAGCAGAGGATAGATGATTTCGGTGATGATTTCACGGCGAAGCTCATCCAGACCTTTACTTTCCTTATGCTGCACGGAAACGATGATGTTCTTTGCGCTGACAGGCTTGCCGTCGTGGTATTCGATGGTTACCTGCGCTTTCCCGTCAGGACCAATATCACGAATGGTACCGTCGTGCATGGCATCATCCAGACGCTTGCACAGGTCATTGACGAACAGAACGGGAGTTGGCACCTTGGCCCATGTCTCATTGGTGGCATAACCATAAACCGTGCCTTGGTCACCGGCACCAACGGAAGCGAAGATATCGTCGCTATCCACATCACGGGTTTCCAGCGCTTTGTTTACGCCACCGGCGATGTCAGCGCTCTGGCGATGCACATACACAAACACGATAAATTTCAGCGGGTTATATCCGACCTTGGCAAGAGTCTGACGGACCACCAAGCGGATATCGATTTTCTTTGAGCAGGTGATTTCACCACACACAAAGATTTTTCCTTTGGTCGCCATGACTTCACAGGCCACACGGGAATTGCGGTCTTTTTTCAGGCACTCGTCCAGAATGGCGTCGGCGATCAGGTCACATAATTTGTCCGGGTGTCCAGCGCAGACACTCTCGGCAGTTTTATAAGAAATGTTCATAATCAAAGTCCTTTCCTTGCCATCAGAAGGCGCTCCATTACATCGTCCTGTGGAGTAGCTCCGCCATATTCTGTGGCACAATTTTCTTTTACGATTTGGTAGATTTCCATCCAGAGCCTGTTGGTCTGGCTCATGAAGTTCTGGCTCATCGCCACATAAGGCGACTGGATTGCATTGCCTGTAGTCGGATGCTTTGCCAGAAAGCCGAACTCCGTAATTGCTTCTTCACACTGTATCCAGCGGGCCACGCTCATGGCGTAGCGTTCCAGAAGCTGGGGAGATACGAGAGCAGCGCAGCCACGCTCGTGCAGCCAGTCCCATGTCTTTTTGTAAATATCCGCTGCGACCAGCTTTTTACCATCTTTCTGTTTGGCAGACAGTAGTTTGGATGGCTTGGGCATCGCTTGACCTTCTAAATCGACCGACTGATTATCGAAGTCAATGACAGTCAATGCTCGTTTGCCCGGATTGCCTTCAGCGATTTTCTCAGCTAAGGGCTTTTTCTTGGCTCCTGCTCCAACACGAGCGCCACCTCGGTTGGTACCGTCCTTAGCCATTTGCATACACCTCCTTTGGCAGGGTCTTATATACCCCGTTTGAAATTGCGAATTTGTGCGTGAGACCCCACGCCCGTTGCACGGCATGAAGGTCGTAGAGATTTGACCCGCCCCTACCGGTCGTGATTGTGCCAGCGATCACCACGCTCTGCATGGATTCTGGCATGGCAGGACTTGCAAAGAGCAATCAGGTTATCTCTTGCATGTGTGCCGCCTTCCGACAGAGGGACCCGATGGTGGACTTCTTCTGTAGGAACAAGCAGACCTTTCTCTTGGCACAGCTCACACAAAGGATGCTGCTGCACATAGCTGTCACGGATTCGCTTCCAAGCACGACCATAACGACGGCGCACGGCAGGGTCACGGTCATATTTCTCGTAGCGCTTGTTCTCTTGTCTTTCATGTTCCTCACAAAACCTACCGTCAGTTAGCTTCGGACAGCCGGGATAGGAACACGGTCGCTTGGGTTTCTTTGGCATTACTTCACCTCCTTCAGGGCATAGAAAAAGCCCTGCGGGATTGCTCCCACAAGGCTCGTTCCTGATTTTCCGCTTTTCGCTATTATAATAATATCATAAGAAGCGGGTATCATTCTATGTCTTTAGGTATCACGTTTCAGGATACCTTCGCAAATATCAAGGGCCTGATTATGGAGCTTGTAAAGATGGTGCATGCTGTAGCCCATATCCACGGCGATGATTTCCCAAGACTGGAAGCAAAGGTAGCGCTTTTCAAGCAGGGTCTGAAGTTCGGCGCTTGGCACAGCCTTAATGGTGGAGGAAATTTCCTTTTTCAAATCCACCAGTGCGTCAATGTCGTGGTTGATTTCTGCTTGCAGGTCTACAATCTTACAAACAGCATCGGCCATTTTAGAAGTAGCCTTATTGGGATTGCGAGGCATACCCGTCAGCACCGAACTGGCGCTGGTAGCAAGGTCATTCAGAGCCTCAACCTGCTGGATTTTGGAATTGATACGCATATCCAGAAACTTGGCTTGCATTAAATATTCTTTTGCGGTCATATCGCACCTCCGAAAATTTGATGTTCCTCGGATTGTCGATTTTTGTCGAAAGGTTGTCCTTGATTTTCATAGATTGGCTTTTACGGCATCAATCAGGGCGTTCTGGGTCAGCTCCTTATGGGAGAGGGCCTTTAAGATGCGCTCGTCGATGGTGCCTTTTGTGATGATGTGCTGGATCACCACGGTACGGTCTGTCTGGCCTTGTCGCCAGAGACGGGCGTTGGTCTGCTGGTAAAGTTCCAGTGACCATGTCAGCCCAAACCAGATAAGTGTGGAGCCACCGGCCTGAAGATTGAGTCCATGACCGGCAGAAGCGGGATGGATGACTGCTACCGGGATTTTACCGTTGTTCCAGTCCTCGATATCCTTACTGGATTTCAGCTCCCGGACAGCAAAGCGTTTTTTGATGCGCTGTAGGTCGTGCTTAAACCAGTAGGCCACCAGCACCGGTTTTTCATTGGCTGCTTCAATCAAATCTTCCAAAGCATCCAACTTTCGGTCATGGAACTCCACGGTATCGCCAGTATCGGTGTAAATAGCACCATTGGCCAGCTGTACCAGTTTTCCGGTTAGAGAAGCGGCATTGGCGGCAGTGATTTCTTCATCAGAAAGGTGCAATACCAATTCTGCCTTCAGCTGTTCATAGCGGTTTTTCTCATCCTCGGAAAGCTGGACCTCATATTGGGAGGAGATCAACTCCGGCATCTGCAGGTAGTCGGTACTTTTCATGGAAATCGTAATATCCGAAATCTGCTGGTAGATGGCGTCCTCTGCATAAGGCAGCGGTTTGTAGGAGTAGATGATTTGCCCGTTGCGCTTATCCGGCATGAAGTAGTTGTTTCGGTACTGTGTGATAAATCTTCCAAGGCGCTGGCCCATATCCAGTAGTCGAAACTCTGCCCACAAATCCATGAGACCGTTGGAGCTTGGTGTACCAGTGAGACCAATGATGCGCTTTATCTTAGGGCGTACTTTCAACAATGCCTTAAAGCGTTTTGATTGGTGATTTTTGAAAGAGGACAGTTCGTCAATGACCACGGTATCGAAGTCGAAGGCCATGCCGCTTTCCTCAATGAGCCACTGCACATTTTCACGATTGATAATGGTGATGTCAGCACTGGCCATCAAAGCTGCTTTTCGCTCTGCCGGTGTTCCTACTGCAACGGCGAAAGTCAGGTGCCTTAAGTGGGACCATTTCTTTAGCTCCGCAGGCCAAGTATCACGGGCCACTCGCAGCGGAGCGATCACCAGAACACGACGGGCCAGAAAGCTGTCAAACATCAGGTCGGCGATGGCTGTCAGGGAGATGACCGTTTTGCCAAGACCCATATCGAGGAGAACTGCGGATACAGGATGGGTTTCAATATATTCAATGGCGTAGGTCTGATAATCGTGTGGCTCGAAGTTCATCCAGCATCCCTCCAATCTGTTCTGGCTTATCTATCACATAGACCTTGAATCCCAAGGAGCGCAGCAGCCGGTGTCGTGCTTCCTGTAATGGGCGTGGGCGCTTTCCGGGAGCCTTTAGTTCCACAAAGGCGATAAGGCCATCAGGTAGTAATACAAGGCGGTCGGGCATTCCTGCGAAACTCGGAGACACGAACTTCACGGCGATGCCACCAGCCTTTTTAACCATCACGGTTAATTTCTGTTCTGTGGTTTTTTCTAACATCGCTTACCTCCGTCAGCGTTAATTTTGGAAGAGTGGGTAACCTCCTTTAAGGTCAATTACATAACTTCTTCTTATTCAGATTTTTTTAGTCCTTAGAGAATTTTTGTATATGACCTTAATGGAGGTTACCCACGTGGTTTTGTCAGTTCAGGAAATCTTCATCAGCGCCATCATCAGCTCTCAGGCGCAGGCCTTTAAAGTAACGCTTGTTGTGAACCTTGATTCGCTCAAAGCCTGCCTTCTCCAGCGCAAAGTAGAAATCTGCTGTGCTGCGAATATACTCATTGCAGTCAAGAGAGTAGTTGCGGTATGCCTGATACAGCGCCGAGGAGCTTTCCTTATAGGAATCATCCACTTCACACTTGTCTGCGAGAAAATGCCCGAACCAGTCATTCTGATTGCGATACTCATCGATAGCCTTCTGGACGCAAGCGGGTACCGGAATCTGGTAGTCCAGTTCAATGACCTTCTTGGCACCTTCGATGACCCACGCCAGAATGCTTTCACCGGCATTGTCAAACAGATACTCGCCGTAATTCTTGATGTCGCTCTTCCCGGTAATCTTTGCATTGAACGGGATGACGATAAGGCGACGCCAGATACCATCATCGGATGCGCTGACACGAGGCAGATGGTTGGTATACAACACCAGCGTGTGGCAAGGCTTGAAGGAGAACGGGTCTTTATACTTTTTCTCCGCAAACACATCATCCGTGGAGCAGAGCTGTTTTACCGTAGAGTCATTCAAGCGGGAGCCTTCCTGCATCTCGGCAGCAATGAGCAGACGCTTGCCTTTGACCTCGGCCATTTCAGGCTTGATGTTTCTGCGGCATCCGACAGTCAGCGTATCCGCAGAGATGTTGCCGCTGTAAAGACCCAGCACACGAGAGACTGCATTCCAGAAGGTGGATTTACCGTTACGGCCATCTCCATAGGCAATGATCAGCGCTTCCACATAAACCTTTCCGATTGCAGCCAGACCACAAATCATCTGCACATAGTCAATCAGAGACTGGTCGCCCTGGAAAATCAGGTCCAGACAATCCAGCCAAATCTGCTGACCTTTCTGACTTGGTGCAACAGAGGTGATTTTGGTGATAAAGTCCTCCGGCGAATGTTCCCTTGCTCCAGCCATGCCTTTACGCAGGTCATAGGTTGCTTCAGGAGTGCAGAGCGCAAAGGGATCGGCGTCCAAATCTCTCGGCGAGATTTCCAAAATAGGATGGGACTCTCTCAGCGTAGAGGTGATATTTTTGGAATCACGACGCTTGATGGCGAAAGCCTGATATGCCTTTGCAGCCAGAAAATCCTGATAGGCTTCCAGCTGCTGTTCATTCATCAGCTGTTCGGCTTTGGATTTAGATGCACTGTCAAGGATGGTCTGAGCGCCGCTGTTCTTCATTTTGTTGAGTGCTTCCACGAGGTCGTTTCCAGCTTCCTTCAGCTGGCGGCGGGTCAGTTCGTGAGCAACGGCCTGCGCTCCCGGCTCGGATTCCTGCCAGTAGTGGTCGGAGTAGCGGATAAAGTGAGTGGCGGGAGAATAACGCAGTTCGCTGGAGAAGTATTTTCCCAACACCTCGGCCTGTCCAACATCGGAGTAGTCCTCCGGTTTATAACAGGAAGGGTCGTTGTAAACTTCCGGTGACACATATCCATCCTGCTGAGAGAGCCTCGTATAAAAGCGCTGGGCCGAATGCCAGATGGTGGAAAGCTCTGCGTTATCCAAAGGCGGCACACATTTTGCGGCTTCCTCCAAGAAGGTCTGATAGGCCTTTTCGGTATCGCCGTACTTCTTGATGACACGACCGGCAAAGCGGCTCATGGTAGCATTACGACTTCCTTCCGGGATAACAGAATGGTCAAAGTCGCCCTGCGGCAGATATTCATCAAACAGGTCTTCATTGAGAAATTCCGTCAGATTCATGCGTCCGGGATACATCTCCACTTCAGCGGCAGCAGTGCCAAAGAAGAAACGTGCCGCATCCAGTGCCTGTGTATCAAAATACGGAAAGATGGAATTGACCAGTTTCTTCATATCGCTGTAGAGCGAAGCGTCGGTGCAGTGTTCAATTGGAAACAGCACATGGAACTTCGGCCTTGCAGCTTTGCCGTTTTTCTCACGGTTGTGGTAGCGACTGAAATGGATAGCGAAGGTCACGCCCGGAAACGCCTGCATTACATCTTCCGGTGTCATCCAGTCTGCAGGATTTTCAGAGTGGTCGTTATCACAATCCACCGGCAGACAGTCGCTGCCGATGAAGTTTTCACCGTTGCGGTAGCTGTTACGGTATTCAGCGCAGACATAGTCGTGGCTGATTGCGGCCTTCAGGCTGGCTGCATCCAAAATCACATGTTTGTGCGGATAGGAGCAGTTACCGGGATTGCCGGTAACATCAGCGGAATAGATGGTAAACATTAGTCGTACACCTCCTTGGATTCGTCTTCCAGTACCTTGGTGATGAACTTCAAAGCACGAATGGTGGTTTCCAGTTCGCAGTCACCGCCGAGGAATACTTCAAAGCCGTTACAGCCATGCTTATCCACAAAAGTGCGGATTTCCATATCGGTGCTTGCGCTGTCCTGAATGCGGAAATAGGTACGACCGCCGTGTCCACTATCACCGCCCATATAGCCAGTGGTACCGGCTTCGACTTCGAGGATGTTGGCGCTGACTACTTCACGGGTATAGGTGGAGATTTCAGTGCCGTCCGGCAGCATTTTTCTTTTTTCGATTACTTCATACATAGGGTTAAGCCTCCTTCAAATTTTCGGTGAAATAGCGTAAGCGATAGTTCTTCCACTTGGCTCTTTCGATTTCTGCTTCCATGCCCGCTGAAATGCGACTGCCAAATACCCAGACTTCAGAGCATTTGCTCATCAGGGCATTACCGAAGAACAGACCAAGCTGGCGTTCCTTCGGGTCCGCATCATTCAGGAATTGCGGAAATAGCAAGTGAGGTGCGATTGGGATGTATCCCTGTTCCACGGCAAAGCGGCTGTATCGTCTGGCAGCGTCCACATTTGCATCAATATCTCCGGCATAAGGAGAGCAGATATAAACGATGGGTCTGAAAGCACGAAGGGAGCGTTCCTCTTTTTCAATGACAGAGAGTGCGCCGTAGGCTGTTGGGTCAAAATATCCCTCGCTGTTGAATTTGCTGATACTCAAAACACGAATCCTCCTTTCCGGTGGGCATAGAAAAAGAGCGTCCACCTCTAATACCCTTTGGAGATGAACGCTCCGTTTTGACGAAGACAATTTAATCTTTTTTATAAAAATCCGTGGTGTAGCCATCGGCACGAAGGAGGAGTCCGCTGGCCCAAGGAGGAGTGCGCCCCATCTGTTCACAGACCACTTCCAAAGACATGCGTGGATCTGCCTCGATCACAACTTCGTCGTGAACGTGCATGACAATGGAACAGTGGCGCAGCGTCTGCATGGCGTAGCAGAGGATGTCTCTGGCCGTGGCCTGCACAATGTTTTCCACGAACTTCGGTCCGTAGGAATCGAGGCGTTCCCATTTCTTAGTGGCACCGACGCCCTCGTAGGTGATACATTCGCCTCCAAACTTATTGATTCCGACCTTCGGTTTCACATAGGCCAGCTTTCTGCCGGAAGGGAGCGTAATAAACAGCATGCCGCTTCTGCAGGAGAAGGTCAGTCCATAAAGGCTGGTCGTGTGCTTATATTTCACAGCCTCCATAACCGCACGGTCAACGGCCCACCAAAATTCGACAATTTTCGGGTTTGCCTGTCGCCACGCATCCACCAGCGAAGGAAGCTCATCTTCAGTCAGGCCCATTTCAATAGCGCCCATTGCCTTTAGTGCGCCGACGCTGCCGCCGTAGCCGAGAGCCAATTCAGCAATTTTGCCTTTTTGACGTAAGTGTCCATTGATGCCATGTTTCTCAACAGGGACTTTGAACATCTGAGAAGCGGAAGCGCAATAAATATCGCCACCTTGTTCAAAGACCTTCTGTCGCCAGCTTTCGTCTGCATACCAAGCGATGACACGGGCCTCAATCGCTGAAAAGTCCGCCACGAGGAATTGAGCGCCTTCTCTGGGAATGAAGGCTGTGCGGATCAGCTGAGAGAGTGTGTCTGGCACATCTTCGTAGAGCAGCTCCACAGCAGAGAAGTCACCGCAGCGGACCAGCGCACGAGCTTCGGCCAGATCCGGCAGATGGTTTTGCGGGAGATTCTGCAATTGAATGTTACGGCCTGAAAAGCGACCGGTGCGGTTGGCTCCGTAAAATTGGAACATGCCTCTGGCACGGCCATCAGCGCATACGGTGTTTTCCATCGCCTGATACTTTTTGACGGAGGACTTGGCCAGCTGCTGGCGCAGAAGCAGAACATCCGCAAGTTCCGGTGGAGCCTTTTTCAGAAGCTCGTTCACAGCCTTTTTATCAAGGCTGTCTGTTTCCATACCATTATCGGAAAGCCACTGCTTCATTTGCTGGACGCTGTTGGGATTTTCTAATGCAGTCATGTGCTTCATGGAAGCGGTCAGCTTTTGGCGGGACAGTGTATCCATTTCAATGGCCTGCGCTACAAGCTCCATATCCAGACGCACACCGGTATCGTTGATTTCTTCGCTCTGGTGATATTCCTCCCAGACAGCAGGCGAAACGGGAAACTTCGCCAAGCGCTGCTGGATACCCATTTCTGTTTCCACATCTCGAAGGTTGTATTTTTTGAAGGCATCCCACTTGTCCGGCGCATGGAATGGTCTGTTTCTGGTGCGCTGGCCGTTGGATTTGGTAGGAGCGCAAGGCTGGCAGAAATACTTGATGAGGTCTTTGCCTTCGGTGAGCTTCTGCTTCTCAAGGCCCAAAACGGTACCGACACCTTCCAGCGACAAAGGCAGTCCCATCGTAGCGGCCCAGATCATGGAGCAGCGCCAGCTTTCAGGATTTAAGTAATCGCCGGTAGGATATCCCAAGAAGCGAGAGAGGCAGATGCGTTCAAAGATGGCGTTGAAGGCCCACTTGGTGACAGCTTCATCTTCCAGCGCCTGCAGGATTTCCTTTGGAATGTGTTCTCCGCAGACAAGGTCGACGACCTGCACCGGGCCAGAGTCCACGCTATAGCCAAATAGCAGGATTTCAAAATCCTCAGCCTCCACATAGCGATACACACCGGACTTTTGCAGTGGAGTGCTGCTATAGGTTTCTATATCAATACTGAGTGTTTTCATGCGTTGTCACATCCTTTCCATACCCAAACAGGGCGACAGATTGCTCCGCCGCTCTGCTGGGAAATTAGGTCATTAGTCGAGGAAATCCTCATCTTCATCCGTATTGAAATCGGACTCAGCGCTGGCCTTGCCGCCAAGAGGCTCGCCGTCACGAATCTTCTGGAGATTGTTGAGGCCGCAAGCGATGCCCTTGTTACCGGAGCTGTTGAAAGCGTAGAAGGTAATGCTGGCACGACCGTAGACACCGGAGTAAACCTCGGAACGGCTCATGATAGGATTGCGGTCTGCGTCCACGATGCCGGGAGCAGTGGTAGCGTTGGCGTTGATGAAGTACGCATTGGCGTAGGCTGCATCGTTAGGTCTCTCAAGGTCGCCATCACGAAGAGGAGTCTTCAAAATGGAGAGCGCAGGTATGGTCTTGCCGTTGCCCTTGAGCTTCGCTTCGCCTTCCTTGTAGGCAGCTTCGATAGCGGCCTTAATCTTGGCAACAGTGCGGGTATCGGACTTAGGGATGATAAGGCTGACGCTGTACTTAGGAGTGCCGCCGTTAATGGACTTAGGCTCCCAGACATTTGCGTAGCTCCAGCGGGTTTCAGGGCCAGTGATGACCTTCATGGGATTTACAGGTTTTACATTCTTACTCATAATCGTTTTCCTCCATAAAATCAGTTTTTGCATTATTCATGACCGGGCGTTTGTCGCTTTCCGGTACAAGTGTGGGTTTGCCCTGTGGCTTTTCGATATAAGCAGACAGGAGTTCGTCAAAGCGGCTCTTTCCGAGCAGCTTCTGCATGGCAGTGATACCGAGGAGCTTGCGCTCATACGGGTCAAAGCCTGCGTCGGTTACGGTTTGGGTTACAGCGGACTCATCGGTATAGCGACGATTGCTGCGACCTTCGACCAATTTGAAGCCGGTCCATTCCTTGCCGGAGATGGCCTGCTGGAGTGCGTACTCCTTGATGTCGTTGACCCAAGAGACCAGCTGGTCTGCACGGGAGAGAATGACCTCGATTTCCGTATCCTCCAACAGCGGAGGCAGTTTGAAATCGTACTGCGCCAGCATCAGGTTTGCTTCGGCTCTGGCCCTGCACTCGTGTTTGGCTTTACAGAAGCCACACCACTCGCCGCAGAGGAAGTTTCCGTCACCGGCAAAGGCAAGCTCTGCAGTCGGCTTCAGGACTTCATCGGCCCAGCGGAAAAGGGCGTCCTTGGACATCTCGAAGGTGGATACATTCTGGCGTCTTGGCTGATACACGGTCATTGCCACGGTGTCGATGTCGTAAATGGCATCGAACAGTTCCAAGGCACCGAGGGCGTAGCACATCATCTGCGGATTGTTATCTGCTTCCACCAGAACACCGAGGCCATGTTTGTAATCCACCACATGGAGCGTTCCGTCGGAGATGATAATAGCATCCGAAGTGCCGAAGCCTTGTTCTACCCAGCGGGAGAAATCTACACGCTGTTCGATGAGGACCACCGGATCAGCGCAGGTTTCCTTGGCGGCTTCCACCAGCTCTAAAATGTAGGACGCATAGCCGTTGGCGCAGTCCAGCATTTCTTCGTTGTACCAAGTCAGATGCTCGGTCGGGTCGGTTGCCTCCATGCCAAGAGCCAAGCGGAGCTTGTATTCACAGAGGCTGTGGGCGTCGCTACCTTCGGCGGCATAATCGCTACCTTTGTCTTCGTAGGTTTCACATAACCTTGCAGAAGGCGGGCAGTTCAGCCAGCGATGGGAAGATGACGCAGATAAAATGGCGTGTGCTTTAGGTGGCATTTCCAATCACCTCCGCATCACGAAGCAGCGCTTCATAATTGGACGGGTCCACCTGAGAGAGCTTGCTGGCACCGTATTTCTGGAGCAGCTCACGGACGCCTGCCGTGTGACCGGCACGGGATTTCTCAGAAAGAACTGCTCGTACCTGTTCCAGCGTCAACGCTGGCTTCTGGGCTGGAGCTTTCTTTTCCGGTTGTTCTTCGACTGCGTTGCCGGAGAACATCTCAGCCAGATAGTTGGCTACATCAGTAATGGCAGCGGCAGCATTGCGCAGCTCTTCGATGGTCATAGCCATGTCGCTCATTTTGCTCATGATGTTTTCCTCCTTCCTCGGATTGTCTTGCGGCAAGAATGCTGAGTCGTCTTGCCATTCGTGCGGATACCTGACTGATAGCAATGAGGATTTCAATTACCTCGGCATCGGTATCCACGGTGCGGCTGTGGGCCTGAGTCATGTCGTTCACCTCCTGTTCGTGGTAGAGCAGCTTGTTTTCTGCTCCTTACACTCCCTTTTGGAGATGAGCGATGGCTTTTGACGAAGGAAAGGAGAAATTTTTTTGAAAAAGTTCTGACCGCCGGTTTTGCCAGCGGCCAGAGTGCTTGTCTACCCATTAAAAGAAGTCCGGGTATTCCTGCGCCAGCAGCTTCTTTGCTGCCTTGAGGCGGGACAGGAATGTGGTGCGAGGGATACCGATTGCCTTGGCGATAGCTTCATCGGAAAGGCCCTGCATACGCAGCTTGCCGATGTTTTCTGCTTCCGGCATCAGGTCAGCAAGACGCTTGAACAGCTGCTCCAACACGATACGGTCGGAAGCAAGCTCGGAAACGGCTACGCTTTCATCTGCGATGGTATCCATCAGAATCAGGTCGTCATCTTCCTCACCAATCGGTGCGTCCAATGAAGCGATGACGTCAGCGTTGCGGTATTCGCAGGTCAGGCAGTTGGCATCGCAGACCCACCATTTATTACGAGGACAGCAGCAGAGGCCACGGTCCTGCATTCTATGACGGTAGGTATCATGGAAGCGGATATGTTCCTGATAGACTTCTTCGGGTACTTCCTGCCAGCGACGCTGGCTGCGGATGTAGATACGACGGGTTTCTGTTTTACTCTGGTTTTCTTTGTTTGCCATACGATTTGCTCCTTTCGGCTGTTAAACCGAAGCGGAGATAACCGGTATGGCTGCCAGTTCTGATTGTCATAGATGGTCACCTCATGCGGATTTCTCCGCTTCATTCCGGTGACCAGCCGTTCGCAGCTGGCACTCTATTTACTTGCTTCGCTGTCACACCAACTGCGAACGCACCTCCGTGGCCACAGAGAAGGTGAGTTGATGTGTCAGCAGACCGTTTTTTTGTCATGTCTGGGACAGAATTTTGTGGATTGTTCGACTTATTTCCTGTGGATGCCTTGTTTTATTCATAATTAGGGTGTATAATAAATAGGAATAACTATGAATTGGCCCGAATGAGGGCGACTTCAAAAGGCAATACGAGATAAGCACTTCAGTGCTTGTCCACATTTATATTTTAGTCCCAGAGCGAGATTTTTTCGTGGACTGGCAAACGGACAACAGTTGGACAAACTTAGGACAAGCCGGACAGATTTTGTCCGATGAAGAACAACGAGGAGGACAGTAATGAAGTTTTGCGAATTTTGCGCACCATTTTATACAGGGAAAAAAGCTACCAGCGGAATTAAAGGAGTAACGGCCCAAGCTGCGATTGCAGACTTCTTTATGAGTACAGCCCTCGGAGAAATGGCAAAGATTGAACTGATTTTTGGTGAAGATCAGTTCCGAAAGTGGTTCAAGGGAGACCGAGAGCCTACAAATGATTTATGGGAAAAGACAGCCGGTGTCTTTGATGAGACACGTTTTTCAAGAACGGTGTCGGGAAAATTGAATGAAAAAGTTCTTCCTGAGCTTCTAACCGCATTTGGTGTTCGCTTAGGCGAAGATGAAATTCCTGATAAATTTGCTTTTTCGGCAGCTTTAGCAAAGCAGTTCAGCGCACTCGCAAGAGGAAACGGTGAAGCCGAGAATATCGTTGATTACATCTACCGTACCTATTTGAAGGTTTCTGATTTTCCTGACTATGTGAGTAATTCACAGGCCAAGTATGCAAAATTAAAAACGCTCCTCTATACATCAGAAGAGCGTTCGTTTGATGAATTTTTTGTTTGTAACACAGTAAGCCGTATTCCGGGGAGACATCGTCGTGTCCCTGAAGATACGATGATAAACAACGTGACTTTGGATGAATTGGCAAAGCATTCTCGTAATGTGCTGCTGGTTGGTATGGGTGGCATCGGCAAATCTATGATGATGCGCCATCTATTTCTTACATCAATAAGGAAATATTCCGAAAGTGGTATTTTACCGATATTGGTTACCCTTCGTGAATTTGGAGCGGAGAATAACGAGCTTTTTAACTTGATTGTTGACTCAGTACACCGTTTTGATATTACTTTTTCTGCGGCCCATATTCACAAACTTTTATCTGCAGGAAAGTGCCAAATCTTGCTTGATGGTCTGGATGAGATTAAAAGCAGTGATTTAGGTAAATTTCACCGTCAGTTGGATGCTATTATTGATAGATATGCAGATAACCAGTTTGTAATGTCTACTCGACGCTTTTCAAGCTTCGTGGAGCTGTCAAGATTTAGACTTTTATACATCTTGCCATTCACAAATGAGCAAGCGTTGCAGCTGATTGATCGACTGGAATATTGCCCGGAAGAACCGAAGCTGAAACAACAGTTCCGAGATAAGTTGGTTAGCGATTATTTCGAGACTCACAGAGAATTTGTAACTAACCCGTTGCTGTTAACGCTAATGTTGATGAGCTATCACCGATTTGCGGATGTTCCTGAAAAGAAGTATTTATTCTACGATCAGGCATATCAGACACTGCTGCAAAGACACGATTCTGATAAACTGGCATACAAGCGAGTTTTCCGAAGTGTAAATGATCCTTCGGATTTCACGAAGGTATTCAGAGAATTCTGCGCAAAATCATATCGCAAAGGTGATTACGAATTTAGTCAAAACAAATTCGAGGACTATTTCGACAAACTTAAGGCAATAACCCGATTGGATCCACAGATGATGAAAGCGGATGCGTTCCTGTTTGATGCCTGCAACAGCGCCTGTCTTATGTACGAAGAAGGTCAGAGTTATCATTTCCTGCATCGCTCATTTCAGGAATATTTCTTTGCGGATTATTATTCACGAGAAGATGATGCGACGCTTATCAAGCTCGGTAAGTACATAAGGAAATCTGACCAGATGCTCTTTGATGATGGTAGCGCCTTTGAGATGTTCTATGATTTGGCACCTGAAAAGGTCGAACGCTTCATCATTATGCCGTATTTAGCAGAAATATTTGACGATGGAACAAAACAGGAGAAGTATTGGAAGTTCCTTAGAGACGGATATGGTTCGTGGGTGTATACCTTAATTGATGAAGCTGTAATTGAACAGAATCGTCAGAAATATAATATAATGGAACACTATCCTCGTTTCAGAAATATTGCGGAGCCTTCATCGGTAGTGCTGTCGTTGATTTCTACCGTGTTAGGTTTGGATGCTGAATTTGAATTGCGAATTTCAGGAGAGGAATATAAATATCCGCAGCTTGTGTGTGATCGCTTGTATGGCGAATTATTCCACAAAGAAGATTCTGAGTATGTTATTGTGCCATTCTTCCGCTTCCCGAAAGAGATGTTGAAGGATGAAGAGGCTTTGAAAAAGTCGGGCATTTTGGAACGAATGATTCTTGACGACGACGGTAAGCCTCTTGAACTCGGTCATGTGTATAATTTTAGTTTTGCTGCGGGCCTTGGTGAGCCAGAGAAATTTGCTACTCTCGTGGAATTGTGGGAAAGAGACGATAATCCTGCAAAAAAACTATTTGTGCGTGTGCAGCATTATTATGATGTTCTGAAGGACAAGTATTTACACGCAGATGAACTTGATGATGATGATTTTTAATAAGAGCGAGGTGCCACATGGAAGGAAACAAAACGCCAGAACTGGAAAGATGGTTTAGTCTTGAAGAAATCTCAAAACATTTGGGAGTTAGCAAGGATACCATCCGAGGCTGGATTAAAAAAGAAACAATCCCATATTATAAGGTGGGACGACAGTATAAATTTAAGGTGTCAGAAGTGGATGCGTGGATTCACAGTGGTGAGAGCGCAGACGCAGACAAATAATTCTTTTATATAGAAGGAGACCGAAAATGGGAAAAATTATTTATTCCCGCTCGGTGTCCGGCAAGGAATACGCAGGACTACTAAAGCCAATAATATATTGTTGCCCAGAGAAGTGTCTGGTCGATGGTGCAATACCAATCAATCATGCGCTGGCTGAAAAGCTATCGGCATTGAAGCCAAGGCGACGAACTATGAAGTTAGCTGCATGCTTTGAGGAAATCCTGAAAACACTGCCGGATGATGCGGTGGTAAAAGATTTTGATGTAATGTTCAATCCAGAGTACAAGGTGGATGTGCTGAAGATAATGGTAGATGCATGTAAGAGAAAACCGTTCAGTATTATCTGGCCCGGTAAATGTGAGGATGGAAAGCTGTTCTACGCTGAAGACGGCTACCCTGATTTCAAAACTTTCAGCGTAGAAAACTATGATGTGACATGCATCATCCAAGGAGGAAGGAAAATATGAAGTATTCTCAATTGATAAGCTTCAATCCAATTGAAGATGTTATCCAACTTGTTACGGCGGGTAATAAGGACAAGGCCCGTGAATATGTGAAGAGCTATGTAATGTCCGACACTATGGCAGAAGGCCTGCAGGCTCCGTTGATTGACCAGCTGCAGATGGATGAAGTGGTAGACAATAAAGGTGTGCTGGTTGTCGGTAACTATGGTACCGGTAAATCTCACTTGATGTCCGTTATTTCCGCTATCGCAACAGACGCGGATAACCTGCAGTATCTGCAGAATCAGAAGTTTGCAAAACAGATGCAGCCGATCGCAGGCAAGTTTGAAGTTCTGCGTATCGAAATCGGTGGCGTTGTTATGCCTCTGTATGATGTCATCATGGGCTACATTCAGGAAGACTTTGATAATCGTGGCATTGACTTTGAAATTCCTGATTATAACAGCGTAAAGAGCTTGAAAACCGTTATTCAGGATATGATGATGGCCTTTTACGAAAAATACCCGGATAAGGGCTATCTGATTATTGTCGACGAGTTCCTGTCCTATCTGTCTTCTCGTGATGAGAGAGAAATTGTCCTCGACCTTGAGTTCTTCCGTGCGCTTGGTGAAATGTGTTCCAAATCCAAGCTGCGTGTCGTATTCGGTATGCAGGAGAAGATTTTCGACAATCCTCGTTTCAGCTTCGTAGCCGATACGCTGAAGCATGTCAGTGACCGTTTCACTCAGCTCATTATTACTAAGGAAGCAACTTCTTATGTTGTGTCCGAGCGTATTTTGAAAAAGACACCGGAGCAGAAGGCAATGATCCGCAAGCACCTCGAAAAGTTCTGCGGCCTCTATACCGGCATGTCTTCCAGACTGGAGGAGTTCGTGGACCTGTTCCCGATTCATCCTTCTTACATTGATGTATTCAATAAAATTTATTTAATAGAAAACCGCCACATTCTGAAGAACATCTCTGTGACCATCAAGGGCATTTTCAATACCGATGTTCCTGAGAATGCACCGGGCATCATCTCTTTCGATGACTATTGGCCTGCAATCAAGTCCAACGGTCTGCTCAAGAGTGATGTGACCATCAGCCGTGTCGTAAATGCCAGCCAGCAGCTGGAAGATATCATCAACCGAGCTTTCCCGAAAGCTGCGTACAAGCCTCTGGCGACAAAGATTATCTATGCCCTGAGTGTACACAGACTTACCACCAATGGTCTGGATGTGCAGTTCGGTTTGACTGCTGAGAACATGAAAGATGACCTTTGCCTGCATCTGCCGATGCCGGAAGAGGATGCTGACTTCTTGCTTTCTCTGGTAAAGACCACGCTGCGTGATATTATGACCACCGTTTCCGGCCAGTTCATTATCTACAACGATGCCAATAGCCAGTATTACATCGACGTGGATAAAGTCGTGGATTATGATGAGAAGATTAAGCAGAAGGCTTCCATCATGGCAGACGGTGAGCTGAATCGTTATTTCTATGATGTTGTGTATCGCTGCTTGGAATGGGATGCAAAGCAGTATGTTACCAACTTCAATATTTACGAATATGACCTGAACTGGGATTCCCACAGCATCTTCCGTGAAGGCTATCTGTTCATGGGCCTGCCGGGAGAGCGTAGCACTGCGCAGCCGGAGCGTGATTTCTACATCCACATCATGCCTCCGTATGACGAGCATGGCAGCAGAGTACAGAATTTGTCGGACGAAGTATATCTGTACTTCAAGTCCTCCGATGAGTTCCGTGAGTTCATGGGTCTGTATGCTGCAGCGCAGAGCCTTGCCCAGATCAGTGAAGGCAAGGACAAGGACGCCTACCTGAACAAGGCTAATATGCTCCGCAAGCGCCTGATTAAGTATTTGAGCGAGAACAAGAACACTTGCTTCGATGTGATGTATAAGGGTCAGAAGCGCCAGATGATTGAAGTTCTGAAGGGCCGTTACAATCGTGACCTGACCTTCAAGGACACCATCGACCTTGCTGCTTCTCTGTGCTTTGACGAATATTTCTGCGGCAAGTATCCTGACTTCCCGGTTATGAAGACCAAGATTACCCGCCGCAACATGGCTGACTGCGCTCGTGCGGCCTTCGACCACTTCGCTGGCAGAAAGACGCAGCAGTCCACCTTGATGTTGCAGAGCTTCGGTATTTTGGATGGCGATAAGATTCGTCCTGAAAACTCCAAGTATGCTGCCTACTACATCGAGCAGATTCGCAGCCTGCCTCCGCAGGGCGTTTTGAACTACTCTGATATGTTTGAGTCTCGCTTCATGGAGATGTATATCGACAAGAAGTTCAAGATTGAGTTTATCTTTACACCGATTATTTTCCTGTCTCTGGTTTATGGCGGGTACGCTGTTATCACCACGAAGGACGGAAAGACCATCACTGCTTCCAATCTGGACCAGATTCCGAAGACCAGCGTGATGGATTTGTATGAGTTTAAGTATCTCTCCAGACCGGCCCAGATTGCTATGGCCGAGCTGAAGAAGCTGTTTGAAGTGCTGGATATCAATCCTGCGCTGCTGGACAATCCGAATGACCGTGAGAAAGGCGTGGCCCAGCTGCTGGCTAAAGCACAGGAACTGGCAAACTCCTCTGTTGTTGCGGCAAACAAGCTGAACAACAGCTTTGACCTGTGGGGAGAGCCTCTGGCAAGCGCTGCAGAGGTAATGATGCTCCAGAAGGCTTGCAATGCAGTCCGTGATGAGTTCAGCAACTATTCCGCTAAGTTCAACACTCCTGCCAAGCTGAACAATTTCAGCCTGTCTATGGAGCAGGTGGACACGCTGGCCGGACAGATTGCCCTGATGCTGCGTATTCCTCAGTTCTTGGATTTCAAGACTGGCTGCGCTGACATCGTTTCCTATATTGCCAACATCGAGTTCATTGACTTGGGCGAAGCCTTCAAAGCAGAGGTTGACGCTGCCAAGGCAGAGTTCCGTTCCATCCGTGACAGCATTATGGATGGTGCCTCCGGTGAGACTGCAGCCCAGAAGGTTGAGAACGTCCTTGCCAAGGTGAAGGCAAAGTATATCGACATTTATTTTGAAAACCACAAGAAGAAGAGACTGGACATCACCGATGCCCAGCGTCGTGGTAAGATTCAGGAAGGCAGAGCGTTGGCCAGCCTCCGCAAGCTGCGTTCTATCGAAATCCTGTCTGCTGCAAAGCTGACCGACATTGAGAATGAAATGTCCGGCCTGAAGGTTTGCTATGAGCTGACACCGGTTGAACTGAAAACCAGCCACATCTGCCCTCACTGCCACTATACCTATGGCGATAAGGCGAAGAACGTCGCTGGCCAGTTGGATAACATTGATATCCGTATCGACGACTTGGTGGCTGAATGGACAAACACACTGCTCAATACTATTTCTGACCCGATTGTGGTTAGCCAGAAGGAATACCTGAGCGCAGAACAGCAGAAGGCAATCGATGAGTTTATTTCCACCAAGACGCTGCCGAAGCGCGTGGATGACCACTTTGTAAACAGCATCAAGGCACTGTTGCAGGGCTTTGAGCCGGTGGTTATTGATACCGAGGACATTGTTGCAAAGCTGGATGAGCTCGGCCCTTGCGATGTGGCCACCTTCAAAAACAAGCTGACCAGCATTGTGGAGTCTTATATCAAAGGGAAAGATGCAGCTAAACTGCGTATTGTGGTGAAGCGGAAAGATAGCGAGGTGTAACGAATGGAACCAAGAAAATTAACCAAGGAGGATATCGACAAAGTTCGTGGTGTCGAGGGCTTCCCAAAAACAACTGATGAAGGCATTATGGAGCTTGCTGATGCTCCGGTTTACACGCCATGCCCAAATCCATTTATTGAGGAGTACATTAGCGAAAATGCCTCTCCGTATGATGAAACTACGGACAATTACCATAGAGAACCGTTTGCAGCGGATGTGAGCGAAGGCAAATATCACGCTGTTTACAGGCTGCATCCTTATCATACGAAGGTACCGCACAAAGCTATTGTGCGGTATATAATGCATTATACAAACCCTGGAGATATTGTTCTCGATGGATTCTGTGGAACTGGAATGACAGGTGTTGCGGCATCGGTTTGTGGCAATCCTGAATTAGACCTGAAAGCAGAAATTGAACACGCAGAGAAAAATGTTCAATGGGGAAAACGAAAGGCCATTTTATCAGACTTATCACCAATAGCAACATTTATTGCTTATGGTGGCAATGCCAAAGTAAATGTTACTGAGTTGGGTCAGGAAATCCAGGAAATTTTAGATAAGTGCGATAAAGAATGTGGATGGATGTTTGAAACACACCATGACGGCTCGTTTTCAGGGATGCCTGGAACAATAAATTTTGTTGTATGGTCTGACGTTTATATTTGCCCTCATTGTGGCCATGAATTTGTTTTCTGGGAAGATGGCGTTGATGTTGAGAACGGCAAGGTGTTAAGTAAGTTTGCCTGTAAAAGTTGTAATGCAGAGCTCAAGAAAAAAGATTGCACACAGGTAAAAATCCCATACTATGATGAGGCATTAGGTGAAACTATATATATTGGTAAACAGGTGCCGGTATATATCAATTACAGTTATGGTGGGAAAAAATACGAAAAGAAGCCGGATGAGTCTGATTTGGAATTGATTAAGAAAATAGATGATTTTAAGATTCCATACTGGTTTCCGACAGATAGAATGTGCGAGGGCGATGAAGCAAGAAGAAATGATGACTCTGGAATTACGCATGTTCATCATTTTTATACTAAAAGGAATCTGGCATATTTAGCGTGTTTTAATCACTACTGTACGAAGCCGATTCACAAGTTGTTTCTTACACGTGTAGCATTTCGTATTACCAAAAGGTATGCGTTGACTTACATGAGTGGATGCTGGGGAGCTGGTGGAGGCCCTACTTCTGGCACTTTGTATATTCCTGCACTTATGAAGGAACTGCCAATTGGGCGTCAAATTGCTGCGGCGATAAATCCTATCACTGAGGCAATGGCAATCATTAATTCTTCGGGAGAAAATTTGATTACTACTCAGTCTTCGACTAACCTTGGAGCCATCAAAGACGATTCCGTTGATTATATCTTTATTGACCCGCCGTTCGGTAGCAACTTGATGTATTCTGAATTGAATTTTATTTGGGAGGCATGGTTAAAGACTATTACAGCGTCACAAAACGAAGCTATTGTGAATGCATCTCAAAGAAAAGAAATATATGAATACCAGCAATTATTGGAAAAGTGCTTAAAGGAGTTCTATAGGGTCTTAAAACCGAATAGATGGATTACAATAGAGTTCCATAATTCACAAAATAGAGTGTGGAATTCAATTCAAGAGGCAATACAGGTTGCAGGGTTTATTATTGCCGATGTACGAGTCTTAGATAAGAAAAAAGGCAGTTTTGTTCAAACCACCACAACGGCATCGGTAAAGCAGGATTTAGTTATCTCGGCGTATAAGCCAAAAGAAAGTTTTAAGCGGAAAATGCTGCAGGAAATTGGCAGTGAGGAGACCGCATGGGACTTTGTACGGCAACACATGGAAAACGTACCGGTTGTAGTTGTGAGCAACGACAAAATCGAGCTGATTTCAGAACGCCAGGCATTTTTACTTTTTGATAGAATGGTTGCTTACCACGTAATGCAAGGAATACCCGTACCAATTGATTCAACAGACTTTTACAAAGGCTTGGATGAGAAATTCCTAAAACGAGATGGAATGTATTTCTTGCCAAATCAAGTGAATGAGTATGACACGGCTCGTATAACAACCGAAGTGGAAAATATCCAATTTAGTCTTTTTGTGACAAATGAAAAAACAGCAATAGCATGGCTTTATCAACAATTGGACGACAATTCTGGTGAACGGCAAACTTATGCACAAATTCAACCCAAGTTTATGCAAGAAGTTAAAGCGGTAGATAAATATGAATCCATGCCGGAACTGTCTGTAATCCTTGAAGAAAACTTCCTTCAAGATGAAAAGGGTCGTTGGTATATCCCTGACGTAACTAAGGAAGGCGACGTTGCCAAGCTGCGTGAGAAAAATCTTTGGAAAGAGTTTGAAGGTTATATGAGCAGTAAAGGTAAGCTCAAACAATTTCGTTCAGAAGCAATTCGAGCTGGCTTCTCCCGTCTGTGGAAGGACAAGAATTATAAAGCCATCGTTGACATTGCAGAGCGTCTGCCGGAGCAGACAATTCAGGAGGACGCAAACTTACTGATGTACTACGATATCAGTTTGGGCCGTATCTAAGGATTGAGGTGAAAAGGAATGCTGGAAATCGGCGATTTCGCTTTTGACACGCTGGAACAAGCGAATGTGCAGGTGCTGGAAAAAATCGAGGTATGGGGCTATGTTTCTTACAAGGTTTTCAATCCAGCCACCGGCCATGTCTACAAAGCGACAGAAGAACAACTGAATCCAGAAGGTGGCAGCATTCGCTACGATGAAAATTATCTGCGATATGTTGTACAGCTTTCAAAAATCAAAAACGAGACCGCCGGAGGCTTCCTTTCGTCACTGGCAAGCGGTATTATCCCGTTGCCGCATCAGCTTCATGTGCTCAATCGCGCAATGGAGACAAACAATATCCGCTATATTCTGGCGGACGAAGTTGGTCTCGGCAAAACGATCGAAGCCGGGATGATTGTCAAAGAACTGAAGAGCCGTGGACTTGTCAGCCGAGTGCTTGTGGTTTGTCCGACCGGTCTTGTAACACAGTGGGCCAGTGAAATGCAGGAGAAGTTCCATGAGAAATTTCATGTGATCCTGCCTTCAGACTATGACACGATACGCAGACTTACAGACAGTAACGATGTGTATGGGCAGTTCGACGAGGTCATTTCTCCGATGGATTCCATCAAGCCTCTGGAAAAGCATGCAGGCTGGACAGATGAACGCGTGGAAAAGTATAACGAGGAGCGCATTTATTCCATCATCAACAGTGGTTGGGATTTAATCGTCATCGATGAAGCCCATCGTGTTGCTGGTTCCTCCGGTGAAGTGGCTCGTTATAAATTGGGCAGCCTGTTAGCACAGGCCAGTCCTTATTTGCTGCTGCTTTCGGCTACTCCCCATAACGGAAAGACCGAGCCGTTCCTGCGGTTGGTACGACTGCTGGACGAGGATGCTTTCCCAAACGCAAAGTCTATCGTTAAGGAACAGGTAGCCCCTTTTCTGATCCGTACAGAAAAGAGAGAGGCCATTGACAATAATGGCAATCGGCTGTTTAAGGACAGAGTGACGCACTTGGTTTCCCTGACTTGGGATGAATGTAATAACCTTCAAAGGGAACTTTATGAGCTTGTAAGCTCTTATGTTTCAAAAACTTACAATAAGGCACTGCGCAATAAAAAGAAAAACATGTGCCTGATTTTCCTACTTATCATCATGCAGCGGATGGTAACCAGTAGTACGGCGGCAATCCGTCAGAGCTTGGAGCGTCGTCTGAGTGTTCTGATTAATCAACGCACGCATCTCGGCAGTTTGACCGAGGAAGATTTGGATGATCTGGACATCGAGGATGGTGTCGAAGACGCACTGGAAGCCATTTCACTGGACATGGAGGCGGAAATTGAAGAGCTGCAGATGATTATTTCCGTTGCAAAGCAGGCGCAATTTCAAAATCAGGATGCAAAGGTGGAGCCGTTACTGGAAACCATTGATGCCATAATGAGCGATGACAAGACCCAGAAAATCATTATCTTCACGGAGTTTGTTGCCACACAGAAATATCTGCAGGAGCTTCTGACAAATCGCGGCTTCTCTGTTACGGTCTTAAACGGTAGCATGGATATCGAAGAACGAAACGAAGCTATGCAGGAATTCAAGAACAGTACCAGTATCTTTATTTCGACTGATGCTGGTGGGGAAGGTCTCAACCTTCAGTTTGCAAATATCATCGTCAACTATGATCTGCCTTGGAACCCGATGAAAATCGAGCAGCGCTGTGGTCGTGCAGACCGTATTGGCCAGCAGAGAGACGTACATATTTATAACTTTATCGTTTCGGATACAGTGGAAAATCGTGTGCGTGAAGTGCTGGAAGAAAAGTTGTCTGTAATTTTGAAGGAAATGGGCGTAGATAAATACTCCGATGTTTTAGACAGCGAAGTCGCTGAGTGTGATTTTACTGAGGTTTATATGCGTTCCGTTGGTCATCCGGGACAGGTTGAAAAGAATACCTATCCGGTTGAAGCCGAGATGAAGCAGCAGCTCGCCAATGCAAAGAAATATAAGGATGTTATCCGTGAAGAAAAGGATTTGACACGTCTGGTTGGAACAGAATCTGATTTTGATGTGGATGTAGCCCTTCGTACCATGATGACCTATTACGAGTGCTGGAAAGGCAATGACCCTCGGCTGATTGACCGTATCAGTATTGGTGATGAAGAAATTACAAAACATTTGCGGACAGAAATTCTTCAGGATAGAACAAATCCGCTGCTTTCAGTAAGCATTGCCAATTTCCCTAATGAGGCCGGATATTTTATGTTGTGGGAGCTTTCTATATCTGATGATGAAAGCGGAAAGCGTATTATCCCCATCTTCGTAAATGATGATATGATTTTACGTCCGATGGCAGGAAAGCGTTTGATGGATGTTTTCCTTGATGGCACCAGTCGTTTGACGATTGGAACTGCTCCAAATATAAAGGCAGAGAAATATGAAAATCTTGAGAAGCTCAGCATGGAATTCGCTTATGATACCTTCATGGAATTGAAGGAGAAGCAACTGCAGCTGAATCAGGAAAGCTATAACAAATATATGTATGCTTTAAAGCTCCGGATGGAAGCTGCTGAGCATATCGGAATAGAAAATATCCGCCGAGGCCGATTGGCGAAGCTGGAAAAAGAGAAGGCCACCATTGAATCCGAACATAAGAAAGGTACACAAGTGTATCCGGACTTCCGCTTGATGCTGGCAGTCAGATTGGAGGCATAACGCATGTTTGGAGACTATGTGCTGAAACAGGCAGCAGCAGAATACAACAATCGAATACTCCTTATAGATGACGAAGGACTGGATGAAGCAACTCATTACAGTGCTGACTTTCAGGCGCATGGCTTTGAAGTGGTGCATTATACAGATGATTTGACTTTTCGAATTGAGTACGAGGATAAGCTGAAAAGTACAAAGGACAAGTTGCTGGTACTTGCACATTCTAATAGCTATATTCCCTATGACCTTCAACGAAGGCTTCGGGCTTATATTGTTTCAATGGACAGACTGTTTCCAAAGTTGAATATTGAGGTTTTGAAATCACGCAGGAACCTTGATCTGGAGCTTTTATGCTTAGCATATTTGAAGAATTTCGACGATCTTCGTCAGCGCAAACAGACGGAGGACTTTATTCAGGAAAAGGTTGACAGCCCGGAAAATGTTGCCGCGTATCTTGAACAGCTTGATATTGAATTGCAGCAGAAGCAGGAGCAAGTTAATTCATATCGTGATTGGTTTGCCATTGCAGAGATAAAGGCGAAGATTGATACGCTTGCTACTGAGCACAGATTGGATGTTGACACTTCAGTCGTAAACAGAGTTTTTAAGGATTATGTTTTGGCGCAGTTTGGTAAGCTGTCCTCTGAAATGAGCCGGGAGACACCCGTGCTTGTTAGCCGTGCGATGGATTACATGCACGACCATAGCAGCAAGTTTGTGATTATAGTAATGGATGGTATGTCAGAATTTGACTGGAGGATTATCTCTAAGTCCTTTCAGGATGTTCAGTATGAGCAGACAGCTGCATTTGCTATGATTCCAAGCACCACGTCGATTTCACGGCAGTGCCTGTTATCAAACAAAACACCAGGTCAGCTGCTGGAGCCGTGGAAACAAAGTAAGGAAAAGCAGGAATTTGTGGCCTGTGCAAAATCAATGGGCTATACAGATAATCAGATAGGTTATGAACGTGGTTACGAGGCGCAGTTTGGCTCCTTTGTAAAGTGTGGCGCGGTCATAATTAACGATGTCGATGATATGGTGCATGCGCAGCACCAAGGCCGTCTGGGAATGCTAAATGACATTGGTGTTCTCTCCGATCAGCATAAGCTGGTAGACATGACAAAGCGGTTTCTTTCAGAAGGTTTTGATGTTTATATCTCTGCAGACCATGGAAACACGCCATGCACTGGACTTGGAAAATTAATGGGTACTGGAGTGGAAACAGAGACAAAGAGCCACAGAATGCTGGTGCTACAAAACTTTGCTGACAAAGCAGGACTCATACAAAAGTATGGAATGATAGAGTATCCGAAATATTATCTGAATAAGGACTTCGATTATCTGATTTGTGATGTAGGAGACTCCTTTGATGCCAAGGGCGAGGAAGTCATGACGCACGGCGGCATATCAATTGACGAGGTCATAGTACCTTTTATCAAAATAAAGGCGGTAAAGTGAATGGCAAAGATGGTAGGCTTATCGAGAAACTTGAAACTATCATGGTTGAATCAAGCCGTGGAGTTGGTTTCGAGCGAGTTGACAGAGAATGAAATAAAGGAAAAATTGAATGAATACTTGGGCTTTGAAATCGGGAGTCCCACAAATGTTCGTAAGACCAGAGAAATTCTAATGTGCATCTGGAGTTATGAAAATGAATATACAGAAAAATTAAGACCTACAGCACTCGAACTGATTAAGAAATACCCGGATTATGCGCTTGAAATTCACTGGAGCATGATGTTGGCGGCTTATCCGGTTTTTATGGATATGTGCAAACTTATCGGTAAAATGTCAGAGTTCCAGGATGAGATTACGCTGGCCCAACTGAAGCAGAAGCTGTTTGATGAGTGGGGAGAGCGTACGACGCTTTATCACTCCATTGATAAACTGATATCCACACTAAAAGAGTTTGGAGTTCTCATTTGCGACAAACCCGGAAAATACCGAATCAGTAAGCACAAGGTTGCAAGAGATGAGATCAGTAGTTTTCTGGTTTATACCATGATGAATGTGGATGACAGTGGATATTATTCTTTTCAAGAGCTGAATGCCTCAACATATCTGTTCCCATTCGAATATCGAGTGACCAAGGAAACTTTGTTGCAGGATGATCGTTTCGTAATGAACAATTTCGGTGGAGAACTATCGATAGCACTGAACAACTAATGTCATTACTGTTGTGGATGTAGATTTAACAGATTACATCCGAGCGCAGTTACTATTAATGATCTGACGGTGTTTTGCCGTGGCAGGGATAAAGAGCAGCACCATTTAATTTTGCCCCACTTTTTAATTATCCCTATTTTGACTGAAAGGAGACCTTGTAAAGATGGCATTATCAGCAAGAATGGCTCGTTCCAAAACACCCAATTTCAGGTGTAGAACGAGCCGTAGAAACTATCAAAACACTGGAAATGCCTTGTTTACAGGGCCTTATCGTTACACAAATCCTTGTATCAAAAACGTGGTCTTGATAGATCCCTGCTGCGGTTCTGCTGGGATGTTTGTTTCTTCTATTAAATTTGTGGAGCGGCATAACGGTAACCGCTCAAAAATATCCATTGTCGGGCAGGAGCGTATTCCAGACACTTGGCGGCTTGCCAAAATGAACCTCGCCATTCGCGGCATTGCCCATAATCTTGGCGAACGCAATGAATCTACCTTTGCCGAGGATTTGCATAAG
>SAAH01000251.1 GCA_009929525.1 Clostridia bacterium
ACCCGTAACCTACCCACTGATGAAATCGATAAGTGGCAAAAGTTCAAAGCATATAACAAGCGTGATGTGGAGGCAGAAATCCAGATACAACAAAGATTGATCAAGTTTCCAGTGCCAGAGGACATCTGGGATGAGTATCATCTCGACCAAGAAATTAACGATCGAGGCATAAAGGTTGATATGGATTTTGTTAAGCAGGCCATCGCTATGGATGACATCTCTCATGAAAAACTACTAACCGCCATGCAGCAGATAACACATCTCGAAAACCCAAACTCCGTACAACAGATGAAAGGCTGGCTTTCAGATAACGGTCTAGAGATGGAGACACTCGGGAAAAAGGCTGTCGCTGAGAAACTTGAGGAAACAGATGGTGAACTAAATGAAGTTCTTTCACTTCGTCAGCAACTGGCAAAATCCTCGGTAAAGAAATATACAGCAATGGAAAATGCGGTTTGTGCAGATTCTCGCGCCAGGGGAATGTTTCAGTTTTATGGAGCTAACAGAACCGGTCGCTTTGCCGGTAGGCTTGTGCAATTGCAAAATCTCCCTCAGAACTATATGCCAGATTTAAAAGAGGCGCGAACTATTGTCAGAAATGGTGATGTTGAAACACTAGAACTGCTCTATGAAGATATACCCGATACACTCTCACAACTAATTCGTACAGCCTTTGTACCAAAAGAAGGTCATAAGTTTATTGTGGCTGACTTTTCAGCCATTGAGGCTCGTGTGCTTTCATGGCTTGCAGGTGAGACATGGCGAACGGATGTATTTGCTAGTGGTGGTGATATCTACTGCGCATCTGCCTCCCAGATGTTTGGTGTTCCCGTTGAAAAGCATGGTGTGAACGGTCACTTGAGACAGAAGGGTAAAATCGCTGAATTGGCACTTGGATATGGTGGTTCTGTTGGTGCGCTAAAAACCATGGGTGCATTAGAGATGGGGCTTGAAGAGGAAGAATTAAAACCGCTTGTGAATGCCTGGAGAATGTCTAATCCCAACATCACCCAGTTCTGGTGGGATGTAGATCGGGCGGCTAAACAATGCGTGAAGGAAAACAAATCACAAGAAACCCATGGCATCGAGTTTCATTGTTTTAGTGGCATGCTTTTTATCGTTCTTCCCTCTGGCAGAAGGCTTGCCTATGTAAAACCTCGAATTGGTGAGAATCAGTTTGGTGGTGAGTCTGTTACCTATGAAGGAGTAGGTGGAACAAAGAAATGGGAGCGTCTTGAAAGTTACGGTCCTAAGTTTGTAGAGAATATTGTTCAAGCTATATCCCGTGATATTTTGATGTATTCAATGAAGATGCTTAGTACTTATCGTATTGTGGCTCATGTCCATGATGAAGTCATTATTGAAGCCAATACTCAAATATCTGTTACTGAAGTATGTAAACAGATGAGTCAAGTGCCACCTTGGGCAAAAAGGCTGCTCCTTGATGCCGATGGCTATGAATGTGAATTTTATCAAAAAGATTAAAGAAATCATCAGATTTCACCTCCTGCCGTGGCTACTAGGTAGGAGGTGTTTTTCTATGAACATTTATGAAGTAAAAGATGGTTGTCCGTTAAAGGGTAAGACCGAGCAGATGACAGAGGAAGAATTACAAAAGGAATATGATTTTCACATAGCGGAGAGCATTGTCGCAAACCTATATAAAGAAGGCAAAATCACAGCGGATGAATTACACAAAATATCAGCCTTGAACAGGCAGAAATTCTCTCCTCGTTTAGCCGAGATTATGTTCTAAAAAGCTTGCTATTAATAGCTTTTAGAGTGATGTATGTAATGGGCGAAAGCGAGGTGAGATGATGAAAAAGATAACAAAAATAGATGAACTGCCCCAGGGACAGCTACCTAATACGAAACTTAGGGTTGCCGCCTATGCTAGAGTCTCAACCGATAGTGATGAACAACTTGAAAGCCTTAAAGCACAGCGTGAACACTATGAGCGCTATATTAAGTCTAATCCTGAATGGGAGTTTGCTGGTCTTTATTATG
>SAAH01000129.1 GCA_009929525.1 Clostridia bacterium
AAGAATGCACCCATGCTGGCGCATGGGTGTACAAAGTGGTCTTAAGTGACCTAGAATTCAATGAGCAGTTGACCTAATTTTGGGTTGACAGATACAATGGTGGCAAAAGAAGAATACAAGAATTGCTATGCGTAAAATCAAGTTTGTAAAACAAAGATACTAGCGAGTGGTATGCTGGCAGAAGCAATAGGCTGTCTGATTGTGCTTTTGAAACAGCAGATGCTTTTAGGGCAGACGCTTTTTGATTTTCTCTTTGCGCTGTTTTTTGGAATTCTGCTATTTAGAAAGGCCAACAACAAAGCTGTGTATTTTGCCACAATGATTGTTGTTACGAGTGCGGTATTCTACTTCATTTATCGACCAGCCCTATCTCTTTCTGAAAGAATATTTATCTGCGAATGTGGGAACCACATGGATCGGGATATCAATGCGGCAATCAATCTACGTGAAGAAGCTATAAGGATTCTGACAGAGACGAAAAAATGTGCATAATTGCACTGCTATAGAAGCAGCCGTATCCGGCCAAAAAGGATAAACCGCGGGATCCGTGGGGATAGCTTGTGTATAGAAAGATTTCAGTACATATGTTTTGAATCAAGAGATGTGTAGTCATAAATAGAGACTGCACATCTTTTTTTATATTGACAGCTAGTAATCACTAGCCTATAATGAAAAAAAAGGCTAGTATTTACTAGCTAACGATGAGTGAACAGAAAGAAGGTCAATTATGGAATCAAGTAAACAATTAGAAGAATACTTAAGCAACGGTGTTGCCAATATCGTCAAAGGCATTGCCAAGGCATCCTTAAAAAATCCGAAAGCCAGTATCTTTATGGCAAACTATGCAATGCAGAGCAAGAAAGCAAGAGCAAAAAGAGAGGATGCGGAGAACAACGGAGAACATATCCCACCATTCTTGATTGCGAGTATCACAGAACAATGTAATCTCCATTGCAAAGGCTGTTATGCAAGAGCAAATCACAGTTGTGGCGATATTTGTAACAGCAGTTTGGAAAAAGGACTGTTAACAGACACTAACTGGGGAAACATTTTTACAGAAGCAGAAGATATGGGAATTGAATTTATCTTGCTGGCTGGAGGCGAACCATTTATCAGGAAGGATGTGCTTGCAGAAGCGGGAAAGCATCCAAAACTGATATTCCCAATCTTTACCAATGGCACGATGATTGGTGGTGATTACAAGGAATTATTAGATACGCATCGGAATCTGATGCCAGTAATTAGTATTGAGGGAAACCAGAATACAACGGATGAGCGACGCGGGGCAGGAGTTTATCAGAAATTGGAAGAGACGATGATGCATTTACATAAGAATGGAATTCTATTTGGGGCATCGGTCACAGTGACAAAAGAGAATATGCAGGAAGTTCTATCGGATGATTTTGTCAGTACGTTGAAAGAAAATGGAACGAAAGCAGTCGTGTACGTGGAATATGTTCCGGTTGATCATAAAACGGAAAGTCTTGCACTGGATGATGAGATAAGAGAAGCAATGATGACGCGATTAGATATACTTAGGAAAAATGTTACAGAGATGGTATTTATTGCGTTCCCCGGGGATGAGAAAACATCTGGCGGATGTCTGGCAGCGGGTAGAGGTTTCTTTCATATTAATGCATATGGTGGTGCAGAACCTTGTCCATTTTCTCCATACTCGGATATGAATGTTGCAAAGACATCCTTAAAAGAGTGTCTGAATTCACCACTTTTCAAAGCACTTCAGGATAATGGGAATTTACTGCAGGAACATGTAGGTGGATGTGTTTTATTTGAACAGGAAGAGCAGGTAAAGCAATTTTTAACAGAGGGGCAGAGCACAACCTTCACGGAGGAGACAGCATGACAACAAAAGAGAAGATTGTAGATGAAGCTCTGAGTTTATTCTCAGTCAACGGATATAAAGGGACAACGGTAAAGAGTATCGCGGATGCAGTGGGAATCAAAGACAGCTCGCTGTATAAGCATTTTAAAAGTAAACAGGAAATCTTAGATACGATCGTTGCGACGATGTGGAGCCATATTGCGGATATGTCAAATGCAATGGGATTGCCGGCAGATGATGATGTGGAACAAGCGGTATCATTTTATGCATCGCTGGATGAAAACCTGCTGGTAGAATTAAGCAATCAGATTTTCCTGTTTTATCTGAAAGATTCTTTTGTGTCTAGATTCTGGCGAATGGGAACCATAGAACAGTTTCAAAATCCGGAAGTATATAGAGTGTTCCGAAAACTATTTATGGAAGAGAGTATCGCATATCAGGCAGGATTATTTGGCGAAATGGTAAAACAAGGAATCTTTATCGAGGCAGATCCACAGGTGATGGCAGTATATTTTTACACTCCAATTTATTTCCTATTAAGCAAATATACGAATGATTTGGAACATACGGACGAAGCATTGGAAATGCTGGATAAACAGGTACGTGAATTCTATAGAATTTATAGGAAAGGGTGAACGTGATGAAGATTACGGTAATTCATGGTCAGAGTCATAAGGGAATGACTTACACGATGACAAAAGAAGTATTGAAGAACTTGATAACAGAAACAGATGAAGTGATAGAGTTTTTCCTTCCAAAAGATGGCCCGGATTTTTGTGTAGGATGTAATTCCTGTTTCCTAAAGGGAGAAGAACATTGTCCGGGTGCTGAGAAAGTACAGCCAATCATCAAGTCAATGGAAGCGTCGGATATCATTATCTTAGATACGCCTAACTATGTCATGGAGATGAGCGGGGGAATGAAGAGCCTGATGGATCATCTTGCATATCGCTGGATCACACACCGCCCTTCTGGGAAAATGTTTACAAAAGTCGGCGTTACCATCTGCTCATCGGCAGGAGCTCCTTGCGGACACACAACACGTTCAATGGTGAAACAATTGAAATGGATGGGAATGCCGAAGGTATATCAGTTTCCATTTATCTGTAATGCATTGAATGCCAATAATCTATCTCAAAAGAAACGGGAAGAGATGGAGAGACAGGCAAAGAAAATTGCAGAGAAAACAAAGAAAAGAGCAGCCCATCCAAAAACAAGTCTTCGTGGGAAGTTGTTTTTCAATATCTTCCGTAAAATGCAGATGGCACCGGATGCCAGTTGGAATCCGACTGATCGTGACTGGTGGGTGAGCCGGGGGTGGACGAAAGATGTGAGACCTTGGAAGAAGTAATACTATCTCAGAAAAATCAACATCGCACAAAAAGTCGAGAATAAAGATTTCCTTTTTTCTATACTGATATTGTAACGGAAGGAGATGGAAAGAATGGAAGAGCAGATTCAAGCAGTAAGACGAATGCAGGATTTTATAGAGCAGCATTTATACGAGAACATTACCGCGGCAAATCTCGCAAATGCATCCGGGTATTCAGCATGGTATGCCAATCGATTATTCAATCATTGGCTGAATATCACTCCAGCAGAATACATTCGAAAGCTCAGACTTTCAAAGTCCGCACTGCGTCTTCGTGATGAACAGATTAAAATTATTGACGTGGCATATGAAGTTGGCTTCAATAGTGTGGATGGCTATCAACGAGCATTTCATCGAGAGTTTGGATGTAATCCAAAGGAATATGCAAAGTCACCCACAGCTCTTTATCTTTTCACACCTTATGGTATTTTATCATCGAAGAAAAGAGAGGAAAAAGATATGAGCGAAGTAAAGAGTATATTTATACAGATAATCGAAAAACCTGCCAGAAAAGTAATCATCAAAAGAGGCGTGAAAGCGACGCACTATTTTGAATACTGTGAGGAAGTTGGCTGTGATGTATGGGGATTGCTGCTGAGCATGAAGTCTATGAGTGGAGAACCAGTGTGCTTATGGCTTCCGAAGAAATATGTAAAGCCAGGAACATCCGAATATGTACAGGGAGTAGAAGTGGATACAGAATATGAGGTCGAAGTTCCGGAAGGATTTGACGTGATTCAACTTCCGACGTGCAAATACCTAATGTTTCAGGGAGAACCATTTGCAGAGGAAGATTATGAGGAGGCAATTGAACAGATTTGGAAAGCAGAAAAGAAATATGATCCGTCATTGATTGGATTTTCGTGGGATATGGATAATCCGAGAATACAGTTAGAACCAAGGGGAGAAAGAGGATATATTGAACTTCTTCCGGTAAAAGAGATACATGAATAGGAAAGGGGATTAGAATTATGAAAAGTAATTGGAAACAAAAGACAGTCCTATTCCTTGCGAGCCAGGCAGTTTCAATGTTTGGCTCATCTCTTGTACAGTTTTATTATCATTTTTACTGATTGTATCTGCGATTCGCTCTGTTGGAACAGGTATACAGACACCGGCGGTTTCGTCTATGATTCCGCAGCTCGTGTCCGAGAAACATTTTATGCGTGTCAACGGGATTAATTCTACGATTCAGTCGATTGTTCAATTTGCAGCACCGGCAGCTGCGGGAGTGATTCTTACATTTTATACGCTCAGAACAACATTGCTTATTGATATCGTAACTGCGATGGTCGGAATAGGACTCCTAAGTTGCATTGCAATTCCAAAGCAATGTGAACGTGTGATAGGAAATAGTACCACAGAGGATGCAGTAGAAGAGGCCACCGTATTGAGAGAGTTGATAAGTGGAGTAAAGTACGCATTTTCTGACAGATTCTTAAGAAACTTATTGCTCTTAAATGGCGTGTTTATCTTTTTATGTGTTCCGGCGGGATTCTTAGCAACGTTATTTGTAAGTCGAACCTATGGTGACAGTTATACATATTTTACCATTGTAGAATTAGTTGGATTTGCGGGAATGACGGTAGGCGGTCTTCTCATGGGAACCTGGGGTGGATTCAAGAGTAGGATTAAAACATTGATGACTGGACTGTTTGCTTTTGGTGTGTTAGCAATCGGAATGGGAGCAGTGAAGATATTTATTGTCTACTTAGTGTTCATGTTTGTGTATGGAATTGCCTTGACGATGATTCAGACTGCAACGACAACACTTCTACAGGAAAAATCAAAGCCGGAGATGACCGGCCGTGTATTTGGCTTCTTCGGAGCTATCTATAGCGCGGCACTTCCACTTGGTATGGTAGTGTTTGGTCCAATGGCGGATGTGATTCCAATGCAGTGGATTATGATTGGATCGGGAGCCGCGTTGATTGTATTAGGGATTGTTTATAGTGGAAATAGAAACGGTTGACAAAATAGGTAATATCTTGTATATTTTAAATAGGTAATATATTACATGAATTATAAGGAGGAATATACAAGATATGAATATAAAAACATTAGATCCAAATGCAGAATCTTTTGAGATGGATAATTCCTACTTCTTAATTGGACTAATCAGTCGTTTTAATAACAGTTTTCAGATGTCAGCAGATAATTTTTTTGAAGAACTAAGTTGGAAACAGATATTCTTCCTAAATTGTATCAAACTGTTTCAAGAAGCACCGACAATCAAAGAGATGGCAGAATTGATTGGATGTTCTCACCAGAATGCGAAACAGATCTTATCCAAGCTAGAGAAAGCAGGGTACGTTTCGATTAGTCAGGATGAGGTGGATAGAAGAAAACAGAGAATCGCCATGACAGAGAAAGCAAAGGCGTTTGAAGAAAAATATTCGAAGCCAAGTGACGAAATTATGGAGAAAATCTTTGCAGGTATTAAACAAAAGGACATTGAAACAACAATCAAAGTACTGACACAGTTAGACGAAGCGGTAAAAGAAATCTAGGAGGGGAATAGAATGAATCGAATCGTAATTTATCAGAGTTCTACAGGATTCACAAAACAATATGCAGAATGGATTGCAGAAGATTTAGGATGCAAATGAAAAAAATAAAAGCGCGCAGGAAAAACTGCGCCACTGTGTGAGGTGACAAAAATGCACTTTGTGAAAGCAAAAGGTATATTATCTTCAAAAAACGGAATGAACCTATATCGTGGCTGCTCTCACGGGTGTATTTACTGCGACTCCAGAAGCCAATGTTATCATATGGAACACGATTTTGAAGATATTGAAGTAAAAGAAAATGCCATCGAGTTATTGGAGTATGCCCTTGCACATAAACGCAAAAAATGTATGATAGGCACAGGCTCTATGACAGATCCTTATATTCCGCTTGAATTGGAGATTGGAAATATAAGAAAGGCTTTGCATTTAATAGATGATTATGGCTTTGGATTTACAGTTATTACAAAGTCCAACCGCATTTTACGGGATTTAGATTTGCTGCAGAAGATAAACGAAAAAACAAAATGTGTGGTACAGATGACCTTGACTACCTATGATGAGGATTTGTGCAGGAAAATCGAGTCGTATGTGAGTACGACAAGAGAACGCTTTGAAGTATTGAAAAAGCTGCGGGATGTAGGAATACCCACAGTTGTATGGCTGACACCGATCTTACCGTTTCTTAACGATACAGTAGATAATATTTCAGGTATTTTGGATATGTGCGTAGAAGCAAAGGTTTGTGGCGTCATTTGCTTTGGAATGGGACTGACCTTGCGAGAGGGAAACAGGGAATATTTTTATGCACGATTAGAACGCATGTTTCCTTACCTGAAAGAAAAATATATTCGTACATATGGAAATCAATATATGATTGAAAGCCCTGATAACAGCAGCTTAATGCAGTTTTTTCATCAAAAATGTGAAGAAAATGGTATTGCACATAATAATGAGAAGATATTTCAATACCTGCATACCTTTGAAGAAAAAGACAATTATAAGCAACTGAGCATTTGGGATTGAGGTTAGAGCAAGCGTTGGGAATTTGATATGGAGAATGACAACATGAAAGGACATTGGACTGGAATTTTCACGGAAATAGATGGCAAGACTGAAATTGATTTTACGGAGGACGTGACAGCAAAGAAGCTGATTATGAAGCCTTTTGTGAAAGCGTTTCTGAAAAAGCAACAGGCATTGTATGTTTCTGATTTGGAGAAAGCATTGCAGTAAATTCGTGAAAGGCGGTATGAAAATGGGCGATGGATTATTAAATAATTTGGATAAAGTACATACAACCATCTGGATTATTGAATGCAATGTATGATGAATTGCCGGCACCAAAGCCACTCAAATCGCAGAATCGTGCTAAGTGAAAGATATAGGTGAGCGAATGGACAACTATAGACAGATATTTAAACGAAAATCATTCCACATATTTAAAAACACAGGGAAACTGGCGGATGAAGATATTGAGAAGCTTGAAATTTTCATTCAGTCCGTAGAACCGCTTGATCCCCAAATTAGAACAAAAATCTGCATTGTTCCCGAATCAGAGACCACCTGCAGACGGGGTGCTGAGTATTGTATTTTGTTTTACAGTGAAACAAAAGATGAGTACCTGAAAAATATCGGTTACATGGGCGAACAGATTGATCTATATCTCGCTTCAGAAGATATCGGTGCATTATGGTTTGGTATAGGAAAGCCGAAGAATATGCTGCTGGACGGTCTTGACTACGTCATCATGCTTTCCATCGCAAAAATGTCAGAGGACAAGTTCCGTAAGGATATGTTCAAGTCAAAGAGAAAACCAGTGGATGAAATCTGGATTGGGGAAACCATGAACGTTGCAGAGATTGTACGTTTTGCCCCCAGCGCCTGCAACACACAGCCTTGGATGTTTGAAAACACTGGTAAGGAACTGCTGATATACAGATACAAAAAACCTGGAAAAAGAGGAATTATGCCTGTAGATAAGGTGAGTTATTACAACAAAATAGATATGGGAATTTTCCTTTGTATGTTGGAAATATGTCTTGAACATGAAGGCATTCTATTTGAAAGAGCGTTGCTTGCGGATGCGTCAGATAATAGTGCGGAAAAGACTTTTATTGCACGGTATAGGTATCAAATTTAAGTTTACATATTCGGTAATAAAGGTTGGCGTTTTTTGAAATTTATTCTAAATGTTGTAAAGCGAGACTCTACAGAAGGTAGAATCTCGCTTTTTAGTGAGCACATTGTTTTGGTGTTATTGCTGTAAAATGTACTGAATATACTTGATGGCTTCCTCTTTTCGAGGAGTATTTTTCAAAAGACCGATGTAGACATCTTCGGTGAAACCTGCATCTTTAAACAGCCTGGTCCCTGTTACGTTCAAAGCAAAAGGAGATGCGTTATCTGCTGCCTCATTCGCAGGCAGTACCTGTGTCAGATCAGAAAGATAATTCTTCTCAACCAGGATATCCAGCGCTTCTTCGTTCAGGAATACAAGATCCATGCGTTGGGAATCGATAGCGGCCAGGACACGCGTGCTGGATGCGTAGGCATATTGATAATCATCATCCGCAGGATCACTGGTTACATATAAGTCCTGGTAGGTATAGATTTGGTTCTTCTTCGTATTGAGATCACAGTAAGAAATGTAATCATCAATCAATTGTTCCGATAAAGTCTCACCTACATTTACATTAGCGAATGCCACATATAGTATATTTTCTTTTTTGGTAAAATGACCATAGAGCATATAAATGATCACATATAAAAGAATACCCAGGATCAAAAAATGCAGTTTGTAGTAATCCCAAAGATATTGTAGCCGCGCTTTTCCCTGAAGGTCTTTTAGGGTGTGTTCTTTGTGGCGCTTCATAAATAAATACCTCCTGCTATTCCTCAGCCGGTTCCAGCTTCTTTAAGATAGGTCTGATCAGCCAGGAACAGATCAAAGCACCAAGCCCCTGTCCGAAGACAATGAACGGTGTAAAAAGATTGATGACAATATAGTAAATAACAAAATAAACAACAGCCATCATGATGGTACAGAAAAGATAACGGACACCGACGATGAAAGCATTTTTAAACATGGCCTTGATGGTATTGTCAAAATGTGCCAGTAATGGAAAGATGTTCAGCAGGATAATCAGGTAAAGAATAGCGGCACCGATTAAAAAAGCGGTACATATAGTCCAAAGTATGTTATCATAATGTATACGATATAGAACATAGCCATCGGTACCTAAGATGATTCCCACTACCAGCAGAATCATCCAGATACCGGTGGCCTTTTTTATATTTTCACGAAAGGAATGAAAAAACTGTGCAGTAATATTGCCTTCTTCATTTGCAGCCATCTTTAGCGATACATAGTAAAGTGCAGTGGTAGAAGCTCCGATAGTTACAATAGGTATGCAGCAGATGAACCACAGGATATTCAGCCAGGCACTGAAAAACAGCCGGTTAATGAATTGAAATATTTTGTTATCCGCAGAAAATAATGATTGCATGTTTTTCTCCTTTTTTAATCGCCGGTAGATTCACGATAAACAAGTGTGGTTTCCGTATAGGTGGTGCGGTAGTTCAGCGATGGTTCCTTTATTCTGGAAAGCAGTAATTGAACAGCCGAAATACCCATGATCTCACAGTGAATATGAATGGTGGTAAGGGGTGGTGTAACGATCCTTGACTCAGGAGAGTCATCAAATCCACAAAGCCATACGTCGTCGGGAACAGAAATCTTTAACTGACGCAGTATCTGCAGCAGATCGATGGCAACAAAATCATTGGCACAGATGAATACTTCTGGAAGTTCCTTCAAGTTTTTTATGTTCGACATAAGATAGGAGGGATATTGCTCGGTGATGAATCCATCGTTGTCGGGAACATTTCCAGAGAGGCAATATTCTTCTATAATAGGCAGACCGTTCAAATACATAGCCTCACGATATGCCATATACCGCTCAAAAAAAGACTGACAATGGAGGGAATCGCCAACGAAACCTATTTTTGTTTTACCCCGATGTTTCATTTCACGTACAAAGGACATGATCTCGTTTCGGTTGTCCATGATCAGACAGTCTGTAGGTAATGGCTGACCGGTCAATACGGGGGAATCTACAAACAAGGTAGGGATCCCCATGGAACAAACCATTTGACTGAAATCGTAATTGAAGGTTTCCAGACACAATATCCCTTTTGTATGATCTTTGCGGAAAGAATTAGGCAGCGTAAGGCTATGACGATTCTCTTTTGTGACGCGATGCATGGTAAAACTATAGCCTAACTTGCTGATTTCTTTCTGGAATTTGTCCAGCATAGTTGCAGAGAAGTGGGAGTTATCTATTTTTGCACATGTGAGTAGTGCGATTTCCCCTTGGAATGCCGGAACTGCATCATCTGCAGCAGAAAGATTGATGTCGGATACATTCATATAAGTAAACTGTTTGTATCCCATTTCAACTGCTTTTTGGAGGACTTTCTCCCTCGTGCTGTCGGCCAGGATCCCGGTATTGTTAATTGCTTTTGAAACGGTATTCCTTGATAAATTCAATGCATCAGCGATATCCTGAATAGTGACTCTTTCTGCCATAATTGATGCTCCTTCTCTGGTTTTTCTATAATGAAGTGATTTGTAACTGTTCAGTACCCTAATATCTAACAAGTACTATATTTGTGCAAAACAGAGAAAATAATTTTTCTGTTTTAGCACCAGTTTTAGGTTTTTAG
>SAAH01000130.1 GCA_009929525.1 Clostridia bacterium
AATCAGATTCCTTATATTTGGGGCATTTTTTGAAAGTTGTTTATAAAGACATGGTTTAATTCAGGTCTATGTGGATAAAACTGCGGAAACTCAAGCAAGGATATATGTCTATTGAATAAAAAAAAGAAATAGGGTATAATAAATCATAATTGACAAAAGATTATCATGTTCTTTTTGGGGACAGGAATCTAATGGGAAAGGAGTGGAAACATGCATTTGATAAAAGACGAAAATGGTAATGTTATGCCCCATAATCATGGCGAAGGTCATACACACGAGCATACGCATTCCGATTCTCTTACACATTCCCATGAGCATAGCCACGGTGAAGGACATGATCATGAACACACTCATGACCATGGGCACAGCCATGAACATTCTCATGATTGCGGACATAGCCATGATTGTGGCAGCAGCTGCGGGAATTCAGGAGAATGTAAAAATGAAACAGTTGCATTGTTGAATTACATGCTTGACCATAATGAGCATCATGCAGCAGAGCTTGATCAGATGGCTGATAACCTTGCAAAGTTAGGCATGGATACAGCTGCAAAGCAGATCAAAGATGCGGTTTCTGATTTTCAAAAAGGAAATCTGCGCCTCAGTCTTGCTCTGACTACAGTCAAAGAACAGTTAAAGGAGGCTTAAACATGTGTCTTGCTACTGTATATAAAGAAGAAGACGATACAGTCATCTGCCGGAATGTAAGTAAGATTCTGGTTGAAGGGAAAGATGTTATAATAAGAGACATTATGGGTGAAGAGATCACTGTAGAGGGAAACATACTTATGGTTGACCTGGCAAACAGTATCGTAAAACTCGAATGTAAATAAATCAGGTTTTAGGATGTACAAAGATATATCTGAAATCATTGAAAAATTAGGTATGCACACAATTGTGCAAGCCTGAAAAAGTAAGGAGATAACAAATGGCACATGTAATTGCAGTTGCAGGTAAGGGCGGGGTTGGAAAGACCACATTATGCGGGCTTTTGATCCAATACCTCTGCGAGCAGAAAAAAGGGCCGATTCTGGCTGTCGATGCGGATGCAAATTCCAATCTTAATGAAGTTCTTGGCGTTAAAGTTGATATGACACTGGGAGATATAAGGGAAGAGATTGCACGCGCAGAAGTATCAAAGGAAAATCCTATTCCAGCTGGCGTAAGCAAGGCGGATTATGCGGAATTCAAATTCAATTCTGCATTGATAGAAGAGGATGATTTTGATTTGCTGGTAATGGGCAGAACACAAGGAAAGGGCTGCTATTGCTTTGTGAATGGTTTACTTCAGGCACAGCTTGCAAAACTGCAGAATGCTTATCCGTATTTTGTCGTTGATAATGAAGCGGGTATGGAGCATATCAGCCGCGGCGTTCTTCCGAGTATGCAGACAGCTATTCTTGTCAGTGACTGCTCGAGAAGAGGAATACAGGCTGTGGGAAGAATAGCAAAATTGATTGAAGAATGTAATATGCATCCTCAGAAGATCGGTTTGATCGTAAACCGTGCTCCGAATGGGTTGCTTAATGAGGGAACAAAAGAAGAAATTGAGCTTCAGGGCCTGGATCTTCTGGGCGTAGTACCTCAGGATGAACTGGTATATGAATATGACTGTGATGGAAGACCAACTATCGATCTTCCGGAAGATTCACCAGTTCGTGCAGCGTTAAAAGAAATTGTTGCAAAACTGAATCTGTAATAGTATTTTATCCCCAGGGCTTCCACTATGGGAACCGGGGTTGAAATAATTTCACATGCAAGTGCATTGTGAATCAATTTTTTCCTGTAAAACGTAAAAAGACATCAACGTATTACAGGCTTTAAGTACGTTACAAACTTTAAGGAGGTTTATAATGAGTGAATTCAAAGTAACTACCGTTGAAGAAATGGAAGCCGCTACCGAGCGCTTGCTTGAAACGGGAGCAAAAGTAGGAGCTGATGCATGGCAGCTTCGAGTGAAAAACCAGACACCACATTGTAAATTTGGTGAGCAGGGTGTCTGCTGTAGAATCTGTTCTATGGGACCTTGCCGTATTACACCAAAAGCACCAAGAGGAATCTGCGGTTGTGATGCACATGGTATCGTAGGACGTAATTTCCTGAGATTTACAGCTGGTGGAGCAGCTACTCATTCTGATCATGGACGTGAGATCTGCCACACACTGTACTGTTCTTCTCCAGATGGAAACTACCCTGTAAAAGATCCAGAAAAACTGATTCGTATCGCTAAAGAGTGGGGCGTAGAAACAGAAGGAAAAGATATCTATGATCTGGCTCATGAGATGGCAGTTCTTGGTATGGGAGAATACGGTAAAGTATTCGGTACCCAGAACTTCCTGAAGAGAGCACCTCAGCATACACAGGATCTGTGGGCAAAAGCTGAGATCGCTCCTCGTGCTATTGACCGTGAAGTATCATGTGCTATGCATATGACACATATGGGTAACTCCTGCAAACCGGAAGCACTGATCAGACAGTCACTTCGTTCAGGTCTTTCTGATGGATGGGGTGGTTCTATGGCTGGTACAGAGTTCTCTGATGTACTTTTCGGAACTCCAAAGCCGATCGACACAGAAGCTAACCTTGGTGTTATGGTTGAAGAAAATGTAAACATCGTTGTTCATGGACATGATCCAAGTCTTTCAGAGATGATCTGTGAATACGCAGATGATCCTGAGATGATCGCATATGCAAAAGAAATGGGAGCAAAAGGAATCACTATCTCAGGTGTTTGCTGTACTTCCAATGAAGTTGCTATGAGACGTGGTATCCCGATGGCAGGTAACTTCCTGCAGCAGGAAAACGTTGTACTTACAGGCGCTTGTGAAGCAATCGTTGTAGACGTACAGTGTATCTTCCCTGCACTTGGACCTCTGAGCAAATGTTTCCATACAAAATTCATTACAACTTCTGAGATCGCTCAGATGCCAGATTCAGACTTCATCAAATTTGAGCCTGAAAATGCTGGCGAAAATGCAAAAGCTATCATCAAGATGGCTATTGAAAACTTCAAGAACAGAAAACCTGAACTTGTACATATCCCGGATATGAAACAGAAAGCTACTGTTGGATACTCTGTAGAAGCAATCGTTAAAGTTCTGGATGGTGTTACTAATACACAGGTTGACGAGACAGGAACAACAAAACCATTGATCGAGTGTATCACTTCTGGTGTTATCCGTGGTGCTGTTGCTATGGTTGGATGTAACAATCCTAGAGTACGTGCTGACTATGCACATATCGAATTGATGAAGAAATTGATCGCAAATGATATCGTGATCATCGCTTCAGGATGTTCTGCACAGGCTGCTGCAAAAGCCGGTCTTATGGACAAAGCTGCAAAAGATATCTGTGGTGCAGGTCTGAAACGTGTATGCGAGCTGGCTGATATCCCTCCAGTACTGCATATGGGATCTTGTGTTGATATCTCCCGTATGATGATCCTGGCTTCAGAACTTGCTAAAGATTCAGGACTTAATATTTCACAGCTTCCAGTTGTTGGATGTGCTCCAGAGTGGATGTCTGAAAAAGCTGTTTCTATCGGAAACTACGTTGTAGCTACCGGTATCGATACCTTCCTTGGTGTTGATCCTTATGTAAGCGGTTCTTCAGAAGTTGCTGGCCTTCTTACAGATGGCATCAGAGAATGGGTTGAAGCTGCATATACAGTAGAGACAGATATTGAGAAGATGGTTGATCTTATGATCGCAAGAATCGAAGAGAAGAGAGCAGCTATCGGAATCTAATAATTTTGGAAGAAAATAAGGTGAATTAAAATGAAAATTGCAGTTACCGGTAAAGGCGGAGTGGGAAAAACAACTTTTGCAGCAACACTTGCCAGATTATATGCTGAAGAAGGCCGACATGTGTTGGCGGCTGATGTGGATCCAGATGCGAATCTTGGACTTGCATTAGGATTTTCAGAGGAAGAACTGGAGAGTATTGTTCCCATCAGTAAGATGCGTAAACTGGTTGAGGAGAGAACGGGCGCAGGCCCGGACAACACTTATTACAAAATCAATCCTAAGGTAGATGATATCCCGGATGCATATGGAAAAGTCTGTAACGGAGTAAAGCTTCTGGTCCTTGGTACAGTGGAAACTGGCGGTGCCGGATGTGTATGTCCTGAACATGTTATGCTTAGAAGACTCATCAATAACCTTGTATTATACAGGGGTGATGTGGTCGTTCTTGATATGGAAGCAGGTCTTGAACATATGGGACGCGGTACTACGGAAGGAATGGATCAGTTTATCGTTGTGATCGAACCAGGTTCAAGAAGCGTCCAGACTTATAAGAATGTAAAACGTCTTGCAAAAGATCTGGGTGTGAAACAGGTTCATGTGGTTGCTAATAAAGTCAGAGATGAAAAAGATGAAGAATTTATTAAGAGCCATATTCCGGAGGAAGATCTTTTGGGATTTATCCATTACAATACGGAGATCATGGATGCTGATCGTCAGGGGTGTTCCCCATATGACTACAGCAAATCTGCAACTGATGAGATCCGCAAAATAAAAGAGACCATCGACAAAATCGATGATTGCAATAAATAGGAGGAAAAGACATTGACATTATTTGAAAGAGTATTCAATGGAAATGATGCTGTATACGGATTGACCGAACAGGCCATCGATGCAGCAATCGCTCAGTATGGCGAAGATAAAGCTGTCAGCTTACCTGACACGGCTTATAGTTTGCCTTGCTACTATGCTGTAACAGGCGTAAAGGTAACAAACTTAAAAGAATTAAAAGGTGCACTTGGTGTTGTTAAAACACTGATGACGAGAGAAAATCGTCTGAATGATGCATTTATGTCCGGTGTAGCAACTGCTCTTTGCGCAGAGTTTATCGAGACATTAAAATATATTGATGGACAGGCTCCATACGAGCAGCCATTATACGGACATCTGCCGGATGCAGTTATCCGTGAGCTTGGTGTACCGCTTGTAACAGGCGATATCCCGGGTGTTGCAGTTATCCTTGGCGCAGCTCCTACTGTAGAAGAAGGTGTTGCACTGGTAAAATCTTATCAGGCACAGGGTATCCTGGTAACATTGGTTGGCGGAATCTGTGATCAGGTTGCTGAAGCAGGCATGAGCACAGGTGCAAATGTACGTGTTATTCCGTTAGGAAAAGACGTTACAGCAGTTATCCATGTAGTATCTGTAGCATTAAGAGCAGCTCTGATCTTTGGTAACATCACACCAGGAGATGCTGGCGCACTGATGGCATATACCATGAAACGTGTACCTGCATTTGTTAATGCATTCGCTCCTCTTGATGATGTGATCGTAGCATGTGGTGCTGGTGCTATCGCACTTGGTTTCCCGGTTGTTACAAATGAGACAGAGAATATCTTCCGTGTTCCTAAGAGCCTGATCGTTCAGGAAGACGTTAGCAAATTCAATGCTACCTCTCTTGAAGCACGTGATATCAAGATCAAAATTACAAATATCGATATTCCAGTTGCATTTGCTTCAGCTTTCGAGGGTGAGATCATCCGTCGTGGAGATATGCAGGTAGAATTCGATGGTTCCCGTGTTGACTGTGCAGAGCTTGTTCATACAAAAGAAATGAACGAGATCGAAGACCACAAGATCACGATCGTTGGACCAGACGTAGATGAGATGGAAGTTGGAAGCAAGAACAGTATCGCTTATGTAGTTGAAGTTGCTGGTAAATCCATGCAGCCAGACTTTGAGCCTGTTATTGAGCGTAAATTCCATAACTACATCAACTGTATCGAAGGTGTATACCATACAGGACAGAGAGATATGCAGCGTGTTCGTATCGGTAAAGTGGCTTTTGAAGCTGGTTTCCGTCTGAAACATATCGGAGAAGTTCTTTATGCTCAGGTTAAGAACGAGTTCGAAGCAGTTGTTGATAAATGTCAGGTTACAATCTATACAGATCCTGCAGAGTGTACAAGAATCCGTCACGAAGTAGCTATTCCTACATTCAACAAACGTGATGACCGTCTTAGAACTCTTACAGATGAGTCTGTAGGCGTATACTATAGCTGTATCCTTTGTCAGGCATTCTCTCCAAGCCATGTATGTGTAGTTACACCAGAGCGTCTTGGTCTGTGTGGTGCTGTTTCATGGTTGGATGCAAAGGCTACAAACGAGCTTGATCCTAACGGACCTTGCCAGGTTATCACAAAAGAAAAAGTTATCGATGAGAGAATCGGTGAGTACGAAGACGTTAACGATGCAGTTCGCAAACTGTCCCAGGGTGCTCTTGATGATGTATCTCTGTACTCGATCATGGAGAAACCTATGACATCCTGTGGATGTTTTGAGTGTATCTGTGGTATTGAGCCATTCTCAAATGGTGTTTGTATCGCAAACCGTGAGTATGCTGGTATGACTCCTCTTGGAATGACATTCCCAGAGCTTGCTTCCATGACAGGTGGTGGAGTTCAGACTCCTGGATTTATGGGACATGGAAAACATTTCATCGCTTCCAAGAAGTTCATGAAGGCAGAAGGCGGCGTTGCACGTATCGTATGGATGCCAAAAGAATTGAAAGAGTTTGTTGCAGAGAGATTGAATGAGACAGCAAAAGAACTGTATGGTATTGACAACTTCACTGATATGATCGGTGATGAGACAACAGCTACAGATCCAGAAGCATTGGTTGAATTCTTAACAGAAAAGGGACATCCGGCACTTGGCATGGACCCAATGATGTAATCAATATCTGTACATAGATTCAGTAGAAACTGTATTGGATATATTGATCCAAGCTTTTAAGTAATTATGATATCATGGGCTAAGCAAAGGCTGCGCAGATATGCGGATACCTGCGAAAGATTGCTTAGCCATGAAAAAAATAAAAGGAGGCTAATGAGAATGCCGTTTAATCGTAAACCACAGAAGTTTAATGCATCTATCAAAGAAGTAACAATCGGATGCGGTGAAAAAGCAATCACATTAGGAGGAGAAAGCGTATTTCCTTTCTACACATTTGATGGAGAAATGAAGAATACACCTAAGATCGGAGTAGAAATTTCCGATATGGGTCTTCCTGAAGTGGCAGGAATCAAAGCTTACTATGAAGGATGCCAGACTATGGGCGAAATCGCAAAGAAAGCATCCGAGATGGAAGGTGCTGACTTTGTTTGTCTGCGTCTTGAAGGCGGAGATCCTAACGGAGCTAACAAATCCGTTGAAGAACTGGTAGCAATCGTGAAAGAAGTAGCAGAAGCTATCGATGCTCCTCTTGCAGTAGAAGGATGTAAGAATGTTGAAAAAGATTCTGAACTTCTTGCAAAAGTAGCTGAAGTTTTACAGGGAAAAAATGCTCTGATCATGTCAGCAAGAGAAGAAAACTACAAAGCAGTAGGCGCAGCAGCTGGTCTGGCTTATGATCAGAAGGTTGGAGCTGAATCTGCAGTAGATATCAACCTGGCAAAACAGCTGAACGTTGTTACAACACAGCTTGGTGTTAAAGCAGATACAATCGTTATGAACGTTGGTTCTGCAGCTGTAGGATACGGATATGAGTATGTTGTATCTACAATCGATCGTATCAAAGCAGCAGCACTTTCTCAGGCTGATGCAATGCTTCAGATGCCTATCATTACACCAGTATCTTCTGAGACATGGAGTGTAAAAGAGTCCATGGCTACTGAAGAAGATATGCCAGAATGGGGACCGGTTGAAGAACGTGGTATCTCTATGGAAATTATGACTGCATCAGCAGATTTAGCTGCTGGTTCCGATGCTGTAATTATGATGCATCCTCAGTCTATAGCAACAATTTCCAAAATGGTAAAAGAATTAGCATAGTGTAATCGATAGAACAGGAGGATAAAATTATGGCATTATCAGGTATTCAGATTTTTAAAATGTTACCTAAGAAAAACTGTAAAGAATGTGGATGCCCAACTTGTATGGCATTCTCTATGAAAGTAGCTCAGGGCGCTATGAAGATCGAACAGTGTCCACACGTATCCAGCGAAGCTATGGATGCTCTGTCAGAAGCTACAGCACCGCCGATGAAAACTATCAAAGTTGGAACTGGTGAAGGAGAATATACTCTGGGTGGTGAAACAGTTCTTTACAGACATGAAAAAACATATGTAAATAAAACAAGATATGCAGTTTCTCTTTGCAGCTGCATGGATGATGCAACAATCGATGCTAAGATTGCAGCTATCCCAGCTGTTGATTATGAGCGTATCGGTGAGCAGATGAAAGTAGAAATGATATATGTTAACTACTCTGCAGATGCAGGTGCTGACAAATATCTTGAATTAGTTAAAAAAGCTGCTGCTACAGGAAAAACTTTAGTTCTTGGCTGCACAGATGTTGAGGTTGCAAAAGCAGCTCTTGAGATCTGCAAAGCTGGAAAACCAATCCTGAATGGTGCAGATGCTTCCAACTACGAAGCTATGAGCGCTCTGGCTAAAGATGCAGACGTTGTTCTTGGTGTAGGTGGAGCAAACATCGACGAGATTTATGATACAGTTGCAGCACTTGAAAAAGCAGGCAACAAAAATCTTGTTATTGATGCTACAGGAGCTACGATCAAAGATACTTATGCAAATGCAGTTCAGATCCGTCGTGCAGCACTGAAAGATCAGGACAGAACATTTGGATATCCAAGTATCGTTAACGTAGCTAAAGTTGCTATGGGTGACAAACATATGCAGGAAGCTTTGGTTTCCCTGTTTACTATGAAGTACGGTTCAATCGTTGTTCTTGAGGAGCTTGGCTATGCTGAGGCACTTCCTCTGTTTGGACTTCGTCAGAACGTATACACAGATCCTCAGAAGCCAATGAAAGTTGAGCCAGGCGTTTACCCAATGAATGGTGCTGATGAGAATTCTATCTGTCTTACAACTGTAGACTTCGCACTTACATACTTCCTGGTAAGTGGAGAGTTAGAGAAATCTGGTGTTCCGATCAACCTGATCATCAATGATGCAGGCGGACTTTCCGTTCTTACATCATGGGCAGCTGGTAAATTCTCTGGAAATACTATCTCCAAATTCATTCAGGAAAACATTGAGAGCAAAGTAGCATCCAGAAAGCTTATCATTCCTGGTAAAGTTGCAGTTCTTAAGGGCGATCTGGAAGCAAAACTTCCAGGATGGGAGATCATCGTAGCTCCACTTGAGGCTGTTCAGCTGGTTAAATTCCTTAAAGATATGCAGGCAGCAGGTCAGTTATAAAAATTTGTAATGGATCAGATTGTGATTCCACCAGGAACTGCAGTCTGATCAATTGCAGCAATTTAATATAAAGGAGAAAATACTATGGCAAAATTTGTTACAATTGGTGAAAGAATTCACTGTATTTCCCCAGCAATCCGTAAAGCAATGGATACTCGTGATCCAGAACCGATCCTGAAACGTGCAAAAGAGCAGTTAGATGCTGGAGCTACATATCTGGATCTGAATATCGGACCTGCTGAGAACGATGGAGAAGACCTGATGAAATGGGCAGTTAAACTGCTTCAGGAAAACTTCGACAATGTACCTCTTGCACTGGATACAGCTAATAAAAAAGCTATCGAAGCTGGTATTTCTGTATACAACAGAAGCAAAGGTAAACCAATCGTTAACTCTGCAGATGCAGGCGGAAGAATTGAGAATATCGATCTTGCAGCAGCTAATGATGCAATCGTTATTGCTCTGTGTTCAGCAGAAGGTATCGCAGCTGATAATGACGAGCGTATGATGCACTGCCAGAACATGCTTGAAAGAGGTATGATGCTTGGTATGGAGCCTACTGATCTGTGGTTTGACCCTCTTTTCCTGGTTGTTAAAGGAATGCAGGACAAACAGATGGAAGTACTGGAAGCTATCAAGATGTTCAGCGATATGGGCCTGAACTCTACAGGTGGTCTTTCAAATAACTCCAATGGTATGCCTAAGAACATTCGCCCGATCATGGATTCAGCACTTGTTGCTATGTGTATGATGCAGGGTCTTACATCTGCAATCGTTAACCCTTGCGATGTACGTCTGATGGAAACCATCAAATCTTGTGATGTATTCAAGAGCAATACTCTTTACGCAGATTCTTATCTGGAACTGTAAGATAGAGGAATTGAGGAATTAAATATATCTATTATCTGCCTCGGGAACGATCGTTTCCGGGGTAGTTTTAGTACTTTGATATAGTAAATAGGAAAAAAACCTCTTTAATTTGTCGTCATGAAAACAAATTTTAAAAATCAATTATAAAATTTTCTTGACTTTCCTATAAAGTTATGATAGTTTATATAAAAATATTATTAAATATCATCATTCGTAAAAGAAAACAATATAATAATACTTGAGTTTCCGCAGTTTTATCCACATAGACCTGAATTAAACCATGTCTTTATAAACAACTTTCAAAAAATGCCCCAAATATAAGGAATCTGATT
>SAAH01000131.1 GCA_009929525.1 Clostridia bacterium
TCTACCAGTGCGGAGCAAGAAACATTCTTTTTGATGATGTTTTGGCGTTAGTAGCGTGAACTTATTGTGCATTTTTTTAAATTTGCTCATTTATAGTTAAATGTTATCGAATACATCAGGTCATTCCAACCATAGATAAAACAAAATGCCAGCCCTGTGACCGTACCATTTTTTGATATCGGCAGGATCACATGGATAAATGCTTTCAATCGGTTACAGCCATCAATCCTTGCAGCTTCCTCCAGTTCTTTTGGCAAGCTGGCAAATATGGGCCGAAGAACCAGGATAACAAATGGAATAGAAATCGTTGCTGTAGAAAAAATAGGTGCAAAATAAGTATTCAAAATATGTACTTTACTGAATATCAAATACAACGGAGTCAATATCAATGATGATGGAAGCATCTGCGTTACCAGAAACGTCATGATCATAATTTTCTTTCCTTTAAATCTATACCTCGCCAGACCATATGCACATGGAACCGATAAAAGCATCGCCAGGATCGTCGATCCGATCGCAATAATAAAACTATTTTTTATAGCTCTCAGCGTATCCGGATTGGTCAGCTGACTGACATACGTTTCTACTACTATCTTTTGCGGAAAAAATGTTGGTATCTTACTGAATATCTCCGTATCCCCTTTCAGTGAACTGATCACCACCCAATACAACGGAAAGAGAAGAGGGATTGCGATCAAAACAGCAATGATCGTATATACAATACTTTTGTTGCGCTTTTTATACATGAACTTTGATATTTTATTCATCTGCCTCATCCTTTCCCATTAATTTTATGTAAACCAGTCCCACCAAAAACAGACATACAAACAAAACATTTGCAGAAGCTGCCCCTGTACCAAAATCGAAGTACTGGAATGATTCTCTATATGAATATGTTGACAACACTTCCGTAGCATTTACCGGGCCACCGCCAGTCATTACATAAACCAGATCAAATACTTTAAATGTATACACAAATCCCAATACCAATACTGCCAGAATCGACTGTTTCAGCAGCGGTAGGGTAATATAGATAAACCGTTTGAATCCACCAGCACCATCGATCATAGCACTTTCATAAACATCGGACGGTATATTGGACAAACCTGTTGCGAGAAGAAGCATATTAAATGGAATTCCAACCCAACTGTTTGTTATGACTACTGTGGGCATCGCCATTTTAGTACTGGTAAGCCACTCCACAGGTTCTTTTATCATATGAAAATTCATCAGCAGATAATTGATGATGCCCGAATCACTAAACATATATTTGAACATCAATGCTACCACTGTCATCGGCATGATCCAACTGATGACAAGGAATCCACGAAGCGGTCTTGCCATCCGGAACTTCTGATTAAAAAGCAATGCCAATATAAATCCTATACTAAACTGAAACACAAGACATGCCAGCGTGTAAACAAGTGTATTGAAAAATGCAGTCTGGAAATCCGAATCCGTCAATACTTCAATGTAATTGCTCAGTCCTGCAAATCCCACTGTCCCCGCATTGAACGTCCTCGATGTCATATTCTGAAAACTGATGATCCAGTTATATATTACTGGGAATCCAATTACAGCGATCATAAACAGGAAGGCCGGCATAGAAAATAAATAGCCTGTTTTTCTTTCTCTTGCACGTTCTTTCATAACTTCTCTCCTTTCAAAATAAAAAGGGCATATAGCCCTTTTTATTATTCCTCTGCATTGATCGCATCAATCTCTTCCTGCGCTTCTGCCATTGCATCAGCTGCATTCTCTTCACCTGAGTACACTTTCTGGAATGCCACCTGCAGGGCGGATGCACATTCTGTCCATCTCGGATGTACACGTGCAAATGAATGTTCCATATAATTTGCAAAGAATAAAGTGATATCATCATCAAACCATTCCGTATTATCAACATCTGCACGTGCTGAAAATCTGCTCATATCTTTACAGAATCTTGGGCTTACTTCTTTTCCGCATATCCAGCTGATGAACTCCCAGCAAGCTTCTGCATTTGCTCCTTTTGTTACACACAGGTTTTCTCCGCCAAGTCCAGTCGCATAAGTTCCGCCCTCTGGAATCGGAATATAAGAAACATTCCAGTTCAGGTCTGGGTTATCACTGCGAAGAGGTTCCACCTGCCATACGCCATTCACCATCATTGCACAGTTTCCAGATGCAAACTGTTTTTCTACGTCTGCCTGAGACCAGTTCATGATTTCCTTACTTACGGATCCTTCCTGGATCATATCACCGATCAGCTGAATAGCTTCAATACTTCCCTCATCTCCCAGTGTATTGATGTCTCCACCTGCTGAATTGATAAATGGGTAAATCTGGAATGTACCTTCACCATCTTTTGCTCCGCAAAGGGCAAATCCACTATGCTCATCCGTAGTCAATGCCGCTGCTGCTGTCTTCAGTTCGTCCCATGTTTCCGGAACTTCTACGCCTGCCTCAGTCAGCATATCTTCATTATAGAATAATGCCAGGCAGTTACAGGAATATGGAAGTCCATAGATTTTGTCTTCGTATGTTACTGAAGAAAGCGGCCCTTCCAAAATCTGATTGTCTTCCCATGCATCATAATATGATGTCAGATCTTCTAACACGCCCGATGCTGCAAATTCAGAAGTATAACAATTGTCCATCAATACCATATCAGCCATATCGCCGGCTATATTTCCTATGGTCAACTGTTTGATCATCTCATCCGTTGGTGTATAAACAAGTTTTACTGTTGATTTTTCACTCTGAGCATTGAACTCGTCCACGTAGGACTGAACCAGATCAACTTCCTCGTCTGTCAGTGCATGCCAAAGTGTTACTTCTTCCTTTTCCCCGCTGGCAGTTTCCTCGGCATCCGCATTTTCTTCCGTACCTTCTTCTGAACTTTCCTCATTTCCCGATGCAGCTTCTTCCGTGTCTGCTCCATCTGTACTTGTTCCGTTCGTTTCTGTGCCAGCATCAGCACCGCCGCATCCCGCTAACATACTTGCTGTAAGTGTTGTTGCCAGCACCATCCCTATAACTTTCCTCTTCATTTTGTTTCCTCCTTCTGTGTTTTTCTGTTAACCATATTATTCCACATAAATATTCGAAAAAAAATTGTAATAATTTCATTTTTGTGAATTTATTTGAACTATGAGGTCTATTTTATTTATGCTATACTGATTTTGTCTAAAAGATTTCAACTAATAATAAGAAAGGAATCCATCACATGATACGAAAATTCTTACATAAAATATCGCTTAATTTTTCTTTGTTTGTGTATATCATACTTGCGTTGGTCCCCATCATATTCGTAACACTTTTTGTGATAAGGATGACTTCTTCCATGCTTACAAAGAACTCCCAGGACCTTGTGGAATATCAGACAAGCCATGTAGCAGAACTTTTAAACAAAGAAACGGAGTCTCTTTTGGATGTATTCTATAGTACACTGACAAACAGAACTCTTCGTTCTCTTTGTTCCTCTTTCGATAAAGAAGATAATGTAGAATATACTACCTCTCTCCTGAAAGATGAATTAAATTTCTACATGACCCTTAATCCTAATATTTCGCAATGTGTATTTGTAAGTTCAGATAACCGGTATACTATGGTGCAGCGATATCGGCCCGCAACCTCAAATACAGAATGGAAGGAGGATGATTACCGGAAAAACATTCTGGATACGATCACTTCCACCAATTCCCTTGGCATATTTCCATCAAGAGAACCTGATAGTACTTACGATGCCGCTCCTGTTTTTTATGTTGGCATTCCTTTAAAAAAGTCCGCCGCCACCTATACTTATGGTGTGATCCTCCTTGGCATACAAAAAACTTATTTCAGTTCCGCTTTTTTCGAAACAGAAGACACGGATTCTGATGAAATGCCTGAGATTCTTCAGCTTACCCAGCTTATCCTCGCAGATCAAGATGATACCGTTATCTACGCCAGCGATTCTGAGATGGTCGGTCATACACTTACCAATTATACCGAAAAAAATGAACTTACCTCAAAAGACTATATCATAACAAAATACAACATCGAAAAAACAGAATGGTCATTTTACTCCTACTGTCCAAAGAATATCGCATTCCGTTCTGTAACAGAAGGAATAAAACTAATATATATCCTTGTTGCACTCTATGGTGTATTCCTGGTTTATGCATGTATAATGATCGTCTCTCATCAAAACAAGAAAATCCGGATCATAGCTAATGGTATCCAGCATTTCCAGGGGCATGAGAAAGGATATTATATCCCACTATTTTCAAATGAAAACCTGAATATCATCATCACTCAATTTAACCTGATGTCTAACAGAGTTTCCACACTGACTGCGAATCTGAAAGATGAACAAATGAAAAGCCAGAAAGAAATGAACCTGCGGCGCAAAGCTGAAATAAAAATCCTTGAAGCACAGATCAATCCGCATTTTCTTTATAATACACTGGATACTATCAACTGGATGGCCATCAGCAATAACGAAATGGAGATCAGCACTATGATCGGTTCTTTGGGAAGCCTGCTTCGATATAGTGTAACCAATATTGATTCTCCTGTACTGATCAAAGCTGAAATTGAGTGGATCAAAAAATATCTGTTTCTTCAGCAAAAACGGTTTCATTCTCTGTTCACTTATGACTTGATCATTGATCCCGCTGTAGAAAACTACACTATTTATAAAATGCTTTTGCAGCCCCTCATTGAAAATTCCATTATCCACGGTTTCAGTGATATTACAGAAGGCGGATATATACTTGTGAAAATGTGGACATCCAAAGCCCAGATATATATTTCCATCACAGACAATGGGTGCGGGCTGGAGGAGGAAAAGCTTTCACAGCTGCGTTCTCTGGCTCAAAATCCAAATGTATACTTTGGTGATAACATCGGATTTTTCAATGTGATCAGCAGACTTCACGCTTACTACAAAGACAACTTTGATCTTTTCATCGAATCTAAAAAAGGAACCCAAATTACGATTCTACTACCCAAGTATTAAAGGAGGGATATTATGCTGAATATAGTGATCGTCGAAGATGAATACACGATACGAAACGGATTATGCCATTTGATTCCCAAACTGAGCCCTGATTTTCGTGTTATCGGAAGTGCTGAAAATGGATATGAAGGCATGCAGCTCATAAAAAAATTATCACCAGATATTGCAATCTGTGATATACAGATGAAAAAAGAAACTGGACTCGAGATGATCAAACAACTTAATGACGCCCATGTACCATGCAAATATATTATAGTAAGCGGATATTCTGAGTTTGAATATGCCAAGACCGCCATTTCCCTTGGTGTCATTGGTTATCTTTTAAAGCCGGTCATTACCTCCGAACTCATGGATCTTCTCTCGAAGCTGGATGTAAAGGATCATTCCGCTGCTGTATCCAAACCGGTAATAGACAAGTCCTATTCGCCTCTGATCCAGGCTGCTGTTCAAAAGATTGCTTCCGAATATCAAAAGGATATCTCCCTTGGCAATACCGCTAAAGAACTTGGTGTATCTTCTGAATACCTAAGTTCCAGATTCACCAAAGAAACCGGCGAAAATTTTATGCTCTATCTGAGAAATTACCGGATTCATAAAGCCTGCGAACTCCTTGCCACTACAGATAAAAAAATGTATGAAGTGGCATTTATGGTTGGTTATGATAATCCTCAATATTTTAGTAATGTATTCAAAAGTGTCATGGGTATCAGTCCCAAATCATATAGGTTCAGACCTGAGTAAAAGGCTTCACCAACATGATTTTCTCACGGAACGAAAAAAGTGATCCAGATTCCTTCATCAGAATCTGGATCACTTTTCTATCTAAGGCACATCGCCCGATTATTAAATTAAAGAACTCGTCTTACTGCTAAAATTGGTCTATATGCAGCGTTTCCGCTGATCTTAATACCATCTTTTGCATTGCTGGCATGTACAATCTGTCCGCCACCCATGTAAAGTGCTACATGGCCTGAATAACAGATGATGTCACCAGGCATAGCCTGTGAGTAAGATACTCCTGTTCCACAGCCTCTCATAGCTGAGGAAGAATGTGGCAGTGAAACACCAAACTTAGAATATACACTCATAATAAATCCGGAGCAATCAGCACCGCCTGTCAAGCTTGTACCACCCCATACATATGGGTTTCCAACGAACTGGCATGCATAATTGATAACAGATTGTCCTGTCGGATTATAAGTAACATTGGATGAACTTGAAGTACTTCCTGATGATGTGGATCCGCTGTTTGAACTTCCTGTCGAAGTGCTGCCGCTGGAAGTTGAACCGCTGCTCACATTACCGTTGGAAGATGAATTACTGTTTGTCTTATTAGAAGTTGAAGAACCGTTGCTGCTTGACGCTGCACTCTGACGTTCTGACTCAGCTGCTGCTGCCTCTCTGGCTGCCTGCTCTTCTGCTGCTTTACGAGCTGCTTCTTCAGCTGCCTTACGGGCTGCTTCCTCTGCTGCTCTCTTTTCTTCCTCTTCTATCTGCTGGATCTCAGCCTGCTGCTGACGGATCAGGTCGGCATATGCCGCTGCCTGACTCTCTGCTGTTGCAATCTGATTATCATAGTCACTGGAGGTTGCTTTCTTCTCCGTCAACTGTGTCTCCAGACTTGCCTGCTGAGCTTCATACTCATTCTGCATCTCTACCAGTTCAGATTTCTCTGATTCCAGCTGATCTCCAAGATCTGATACCTGCTGTACGGTAGCTTTAAAATTCTCAAGGCTTGTTCTGTCGCTGTCATACAACTGCTGTACATACTCAGCCTGATTCAGCATACTGGTCAGATCTTCTGCCTGAAGAAGCATCTGTGCCCATGCATTATCTCCACCTTTTTCATACAGATACTGGATTCTCTTCTTCATATCTGCGTACTGCTCATCCCTTACAACTTCTGCTGCTGCAAGATCCTCTTTGGTCTGCTCAATCTGAGTTTCTTTTGTTGCAAGCTCACCTTCAAGGATATCGATTTCTACCAGAACGTCTACCAGATTAGAATCCAACTGGCTGATTTCTGCTGTAATTGCTGTTTTCTGTTCTTCCAGACTGTTGATCTTTGATTCCTGCTGAGCTAACTGGCTCTGTGCAGCTTCTTTTTCCTGCTGGAGCTGTTCTTTTCGGCTGGAAGCACTTACTGTTGCCACCTGAGAAAAACTTAATATTAATCCTAATGTTAAACAAAGGAATCTTTTTTTCATGTTTATTACTCCTTATGTATTACTTTTCTGCCCTATATGTTTCATTTCCCCTGTGTTTCTATTATTTTACGAATATCTGTAATATTTTCGAAACACTTTTTTCAATTCCTTAACATATTAACACAATCTTCCATAGGTTGCAACCTTTACGGTTAACTTTTTTTATGAACAATTCGTGAATGAATAACAAAAACCCCTTTATTTAAGGGGTTTTTGCAAGTTTTTTCTATATCAGGGCTTTACATAATGTGCCCTTATCTTTAACCATAAATTTTCTTTAATACCTCATCTGCGGTCATATTTCTGAATCCATCCGGATCTTTCATGGAACTGTTGGACCAGCTAAAATGATTTACATTTGTCAAATATGATTTGTCGCCTGTACTGAGATTGAATTTTTTAGAAGCATCCGGATAATATAGATTCATGTATTTCTTAGCAAGTACCACAGCTTCACTGTTATATGTACCATCCGCCGCTACCGTTCCTGATATCTGAACAACTGGCGGTGTTGCATGGATCAGTACAACACTTCCGTCGGAACAGCTTCCAACTATCAGCCACACATGACCGGATTTGCTTACCACATCACCTGCTTTAAAAGCTGCAGCTGCAGTTGTAACAGTTCCCAGCCCTCTGTTTGCCAGCATCTGCGGCATAACTGTTGAAGTAGAACTGTAATCTGATTTATTTGCTTCTTTATTAAGTGTGTTGTATATACTCCATCCTACCAGACCGGAACAATCAAGTCCATATCCATGCCAGTAACGATATTTTGTATAATCATACGATGAACCCTGCTGATCATAAAACTTTTTCCACTGGGGATTGACGCCGATGCGGACTGCATCCCCGCCTTTACTTCCATCATGACCGCCGCCGTATACATAAAGTGTTTCGCCTACCGGCTCCAGTGCTGTCTCTATCAAACCTCTTATCGTACCTGTCCCGCTTGTTGATTCGATCGCCTGTCCCTCAGCATTAAGTACGATTCCGTCCACTGTAGTAGAACTTGCCATGGCTCCTGATGATTTGAAGTAATATTTGTAATTGCCTATGGTCTGCCAGCCGGTTACCATCTTCCCATCTGCTTTCAGATAATACCAGGTTCCCGATAATTTCTGCCAGCCAGTCATCATGCGGCCGCTCGATTCCATATAATACCAGCTTCCGCTATTTTGCTGCCAGCCAGTCAGCATCTTTCCGCTTCCATCAAGAAGATACCAGGATCCACTCACTTTCTGCCAGCCGGTCAGCATCTGACCGCTGTTATTCAGGTAATACCAGACATTTTTTATCTTTTGCCAGCCTGTAGTCATACGACCGCTGGTTTCCATATAATACCAGGATCCATTGATCTTCTGCCAGCCCGTCAGCATCCAGCCATCTTTATCAAAATAATACCAGACTCCGCTGATCGTCTTCCATGTCAGTTTCGGATAGCTTCCGTCCTTCTCCTGATACCACCAGCGATTCCCGCTTTGTACCCACTGAGCTTTCTGAACACGGTTTGGGATCCATACTCCACTGGCATCCAGATAATAGCCATCCACCCATTCATCTGCCGCCATAGCGCCTGAGGGTTCCATATAATAGCACTTCGATCCGATCCACTGCCAGCCGGTCAGCATCTTTCCGCTCGGTTCCATATAGTACCAGCTTCCGCTGATCTTCTGCCAGCCCGTCAGCATAGCACCGCTCGATGCCATATAATACCAGCTTGTACCAACTTTTTGCCAGCCTGTCAGCATCCAGCCTTCCTTATCAAACAGATACCAGGCTCCGCTTACTTTCTGCCAGCCATTTTGGGCAGTATTTCCATCGGTCAGATAATATTTCCATCGGCTGTCTGTCTTAGCCCATCCGCTCTTGACCTCTTCTTTTTCTTTGTCTTTGATCCAAACCCCTGTCTCATCCACATAATACTGACCGATCCAGGTATCCTTTGCCAATGCCCCTGAAGGCTGCAGATAATAATCTTTCCCATCGATTTTTTGCCAGCCGGTCAGCATAACTCCATCTTTGTCCATGTAATACAGAACATTTTTGATATCCTGCCAACCTGTGACCATCCAGCCATCTTTATCAAAATAATACCATGACTGTTTTATCAGCTTCCAGCTTTCTTTTGGGTAACTTCCATTACTCTCCCGATACCACCATTTGTCTCCACTCTTTATCCAACCCGTCTGCGATGTTTCCAGTGTGAGTTGTGAAGGTATGGCTGCTATGCTCTCCTGTTCCACCGTCTGGACTTCCGTACCCGGATCAGCTGTCTTGCCTGCTGGGTCCTCCTGCTCTGCTGCTTTCTCCTGCACCAGGCTTTTCTCCCGTGTCAGTTGTTCTTCCTGTGCAGGCTGCCGTTACTGTGTCATCGCCTGCGTCCCGGCAGTCGTCTCGGCTGCCATCCCCTTCGCAGGAAATAAAAACAATCCCAATAAGAGTACCATAAAATACGTCCAAAATCTTCTGCATAATCTCCTGTCAGCGCTATTCATCTGTCTCCCCCTTAAGCATCCCCTGTATCTGTTTTGCCACTTCACAGCTCGCCTTATGAATACATCTCCCATATGCACAGTCAACTTCCGAGAGTACCATATGACCCTCTTTGCTGACAAATTCACAGGTGACTGTCTGTCCTTGATTAAACGTTCTGCAAAACCCTGAGAATATTTCTTCTATTGTATTATCTCCCATTAACAAAGTTCTCCGATTTTCTTAATACCTTAAATTTTAACATATCTGTTTTTGATTTTCAACGAATTTACGGCTAATAACACCATATTACGGCTTAGTTATGAGTTTTTTCTGCACACTCTTCCTTTATATAAGCAGACCAGTATATATCTGTTAGAATTTTTTAAGGTGGTCACCCAGTCATCCGTACTCAGCAGTCAAATGCCGTAAACCGTTACATTTGCATAGAAATACCACAAAATTCCATATAAATTATCAAAATAGCATATCATTGTCGTTTCCTTATATTAACTCAAAGTAAAATTACTGAAAAATATAGTTTTTCCAAAGTAGACTTGAGTTTCCGCAAAATGTAATTTCAAAAGAGATAACTTCTTCTAAAGTACCAATCTGTCCTATTTTTGAAAAAAATGAAAAGACAGTATTGTGA
>SAAH01000132.1 GCA_009929525.1 Clostridia bacterium
CACAATACTGTCTTTTCATTTTTTTCAAAAATAGGACAGATTGGTACTTTAGAAGAAGTTATCTCTTTTGAAATTACATTTTGCGGAAACTCAAGAAATTCTTCTTTAGGATTTGTATGGGAAAATTTAAGATTTTTCTGATATTCTGTTTTCAGGAAAACTATAAAATCATCAGGAGGGTTTTACAAATGAATGTTACGACAGCTAGCCCGTCAAGTGGGATAATTCAGCTTAGTTTCCTGGATGCGATCATTGACCTGTTACTGGTTGCACCTGTTTTTTGGTTAGGAATTATTTTCATCGGCATTTTACTAATTGTGATCTTCAAAAAAGACACCACCGAAGGGCCCGGGCCGGATGGCGTCCCGACTTATTCGGCTACACGACTCCCCATCAGCACCCCAACTCCAGGCCACTCCCGATAATCCCGAAGATAAATATCTGCGATCCGTTCCACTTCCTCCTGATCCTCTTCCGAATCATCACATATCCCCACCAAAGGAAATCCTGCCATCTTTGCAGTTTTCGCCGCATGCAGTGCATCCTCAAACACCCAGGTATCCTCTATCTGTGTCCCAAGGCTCTTTCTTGCCGCCTGATAGATCTTATCGGAATTCTTTCCTGCATTCACATCACGGCAGCAAAAAATGCTGTTAAAATATCCCCGCAGCCCCACATGCTCCAGTGCATACTCCACCAGATAAGAATCCGTAGCCGATGCCACACACATAGGAATCCCCGCTTTGGCCATTTCTTCCAGAATCACCCGGATCCCCGGCTTTTCTTCCACTTCATTTTTATAAAAATCTTCAATCAACTGATATACCTCCGCCACAAGCTCATCCAGCTCACCACTCAGGTTATATCTGTCTTTCAAATAAGCTGCTGCCTCCACCATCGTCATGGTCCACAGTTTTTCTTTCAGCCCCTTCTCCGGTGTACGGCCTTTCTTTATCAGATAAATTTCTCCCAGATCCCGCCATATTTTCATCGAATCCAGCAATGTACCATCCATATCAAATATTGCACCCTTGATACTCATCTCATTCTCCCTCTTTTGTTCAGCCAACCATCTCTTCTGATAATCTGCGAAGTCTCCTTGATGCACTGGTAATATCCTCACTTGCAAATATGGCCGAAACCACTGCCACACCATCTACACCAGTTCCCGAAAGCTTTGACAGATTTTCTTCATTGATTCCGCCTATGGCCACCACCGGGATAGACACCGACTTACAGATTTCTTGTATCACTTCTCTGGCCACCGGTTTTGCATCCAATTTTGTAGACGTGGAAAATACGGCTCCTACACCCAGATAATCCGCTCCCATAGCTTCCGCTTCCATAGCCTGTTCTACCGTCTGCGCCGATACTCCTATGATTTTATCCGGTCCCAGCTTTTCTCTTACATTCTGAGCCTTCATATCACTCTGTCCCACATGCACCCCATCCGCATCACAGCGAAGTGCGATTTCCACATTGTCATTGATGATAAATGGAACGTGATACTGTCTGCACAACTTCTGTATCTCCAAAGCTTCCTGATAAAAGGAATCCTCATCCAAAGCCTTTTCCCGAAGCTGGAGAAATGTCACTCCACCCTCCAGGCACTCTTCCACCTGAGCGGCAAGTTTTCTCTCCCCCAGCCAGCTTCTGTCTGTCACTGCATACAGCAGCATATCTTTCTTTTCACAATTTTTACCGCAGCTCATATTTTGCACTCTCCTCCAGTATTTTTCCGTCCATGTTAAATATCTCATCGATGATATGATTTCTATAGCTGGCATTGCCCTCATGAGGCCTTCCAGCACTCATGATCTCATAAGCACGTTCTCCTGCTGTCCCCATGGCACATACCGCCGCCGCTGCCGCCCTTGCCGGCTCCTCTTTATTCGCGGCCAGATAAGCCGTCATCATAGCTCCCAGCATGCAGCCCGTCCCTGTCACCTTCGCCATCATAGCATGACCATTTCGAATGATAAATGCCTGTTTATCATTCACTACCAGATCAATCACCCCTGTTATGACGATCACCGCACCGGTTTGCTTTGAAAATTCTCTTGCAAATGCAATAACCTGGTCAAGGTTTTCTTCCGTCACAATATCTGCCACATCCGCATCCACGCCCTTTGTCGTAGAACTTCCCAGTGCTAATGTCTTGATCTCCGAAATATTTCCCTTGATCACTGTGAATCTTACTTCTTCTATTAAACGCAGTGCTGTCTGTGTTCTAAGCTTTGAGGCCCCTGCACCAACCGGATCCAGCAGCACCGGATGTCCTAACTCATTGGATTTTTTCCCAGCCCGCAGCATCGCACCGATCGTTCTTTGATTCAAAGTACCGATATTGATATTCAGTCCCTGACAAATGGAAGTGATCTCCTCTGCTTCATTTTCATCATCAGCCATGATCGGAGAACCTCCACAGGCTAATAAAATATTGGCACAATCATTTACCGTCACATAATTTGTTATATTGTGCACCAGCGGAGTTTTCTCTCTCACACTGGATAACATTTCCTGCATCATGATTTATTCTTTCTCCTTCATTTTTGACAAAACGCCTACGTCTACCAAAAAAAGCTGGAGCACCAGTCTTTTGTTAACAACTGGTGCGTCAGCTCATTTTTATTTTTCGATCATTAAATTACTTTACGGCCACAGCACTGTTTGTACTTCTTTCCGCTTCCGCATGGACAAGGATCATTTGGATATACCTTTTCCTGTGCACGGCGAACCGGACCTTTTTGAGCAGATTCATCTTTGTTTGTACCTGTTACCTGGGCTACCTGCTCTCTTTCTACCTTCTGCTCGATACGAACATGATACAGAAGACGGATCGTATCCTGCTGGATGCCGCTGATCATGTTATCAAACATCTCAAAAGCATTCATCTTGTACTCGACCTTCGGATCTCTCTGTCCATAAGCCTGCAGGCCGATTCCCTGACGGAGCTGTTCCATATCATCGATATGATCCATCCATTTGCGGTCGATCACCTTCAGAAGTACTACGCGCTCAAGCTCACGGATCTGCTCAGCTTCTGGAAACTCTGCTTCTTTTACCTCATACAGTTTGATGGCTTCTTCCTTCAGATCCTGTTTCAGTTCATCCTTCTTCATGCCTTTGACTTTTTCGGATGTTATGGTCTGAACCGGAACGATAGGCTGGAGCACTGTATTTAACTCAACCAGATCCCACTCAGCTGCATCTACTTCTTCATTGATACACATGTCAATAGTATTGTCAATGGTATCTGTAACCATCTTACAGATGGCATCTCTCATATTTTCACCATCGAGAACGCGGCGTCTCTCTTTGTAAATGATCTCTCTCTGTTCATTGTTAACCTGATCGTAATCCAACAGATTTTTACGGATTCCGTAGTTGTTGCTCTCGATCTTCTTCTGAGCTTTTTCAATGGCACTGGAAAGCATCTTGTGCTCGATCTGTTCATTTTCTGATACACCCAGACTGCTGAATACACTCATAAGCTTCTCAGAACCAAACAGACGCATCAGATCATCTTCCAAAGATATATAGAAACGGGATTCTCCCGGATCTCCCTGACGACCAGAACGGCCACGCAGCTGATTATCAATACGTCTGGACTCATGACGCTCTGTACCGATGATCTTCAGACCACCCGCTTCCCTGGCTTCATCATCCAGCTTAATATCTGTACCACGGCCTGCCATGTTAGTAGCGATAGTAACCGCTCCGGCAACACCTGCCTGCGCTACGATCTCAGCCTCAAGTTCATGGAACTTGGCATTCAATACCTGATGGGCGATCCCTTCTCTCTTCAACATAGAGCTTAAAAGTTCTGATGTCTCAATAGTGATCGTACCAACCAGTACTGGCTGGTTCTTCTCATGTGCTTCCTTGATCTCACGGATAACGGCACGGAACTTTTCTTTCTTTGTCATATATACCGCATCATCCTGATCGATACGCTGTACCGGACGATTGGTAGGAATCTCTACAACGTCCATTCCATAGATTTCACGGAACTCCTGCTCCTCAGTAAGGGCAGTACCTGTCATACCTGCTTTTTTCGTATATTTGTTAAAGAAGTTCTGGAACGTAACGGTTGCAAGAGTCTTGCTCTCACGGCGTACTTTCACGTGCTCTTTTGCCTCGATAGCCTGATGAAGGCCGTCCGAATATCTTCTTCCCGGCATGATACGTCCGGTAAATTCATCTACGATCAATACCTGATCATCTTTTACAACGTAATCCTGATCACGGAACATCAGATTGTGTGCTCTCAGTGCAAGGATGATATTATGCTGGATCTCCAGATTCTCCGGATCTGCCAGGTTTTCGATGCTGAAGAACTTCTCAACCTTCTTAACACCTTCTTCTGTAAGGTTGACCACTTTATCTTTTTCATTGACGATAAAATCACCAGTCTCGATGATCTCTTCACCCATGATAGCTGTCATCTTTGTCATCTCACCGCTTGCTTCGCCTCGCTGAAGCTGTCTTGCAAGGATATCACAAACTTCATATAATTTTGTTGATTTGCCGCTCTGTCCTGAAATGATAAGCGGTGTACGAGCCTCATCGATCAAAACAGAATCGACCTCATCGACGATAGCATAATGAAGTTCTCTCTGAACAAGCTGTTCTTTATAAATGACCATGTTATCACGAAGATAATCAAATCCATCCTCGTTGTTTGTTACATATGTGATATCGCAGGCATACTGCTCGCGTCTCTCATCATTTTTCATGGAATTCAGGATCACACCAACACTCAGTCCCAGGAATTCATGCACTTTTCCCATCCACTCAGCATCACGCTTTGCCAGATAGTCATTGACTGTTACAATATGGACTCCTTTTCCTTCCAGTGCATTCAGGTAAGCCGGACAAGTGGAAACCAATGTTTTTCCTTCACCTGTTCTCATCTCTGCGATACGGCCCTGGTGAAGGATAATACCACCGATCAGCTGTACACGGTAATGTTCCATATTCAGTACACGCTTTGCAGCCTCTCTTACTGTGGCAAATGCCTCCGGCAGCAAGTCATCTAAAGTTTCACCCTGTGCCAGACGTTCTTTGAACTCTCTGGTTTTATCTTTCAGCTGCTCATCTGTAAGAGCCTGCATAGACGGGCGCAATTCATCAATCTTATCCACCAATGGTGTAATTCTTTTCAATTCTCTGGTGCTGTGCGTGCCAAAGAGTTTTTCCGATAATTTCATATAGTCGCTCCTGTTAATTTCTATATTTCTACATTCTGATTGCTGTCTTCTTTGGACAGATAGATATCAGATATTATTCTAACACTTTATTTTGTAATAGACAACTTTATTTTTTTGTGGGGGGGGGAGGGAACGGACGCAGAGATCCCCGGCGACAGTCCTTGGGCGGACGTGGGCAACGCTTCGTTGAGCTAGATGCTAACTGCGGCTAAGACGCTCGGGAGAGCCCTCGCGCCTAAGTCTTCGTAAGCATCGGATCTCAACTCAGCTAAGGGCTCCCACAAATTGTCCGCCCAAGGACTGTCGCCGGGGATCTCTGCTGTTCGTTGGTTGGGGATGGATTGAGGGACAGGGCGGGACGGATTGGTGATAAACGAAAAGCACTGGCTGAATCAGTGGTTTGTTGATTCAGTCAGTGCTTTTTGTTTTATTATTGGGACACTTGATTGAGGGACATTATGTTTGGCCTTAATGAAGTGCTTTTTTCTGGAATTTTTAGAATTCTGGTTCGATCAGTCCGTAGGTGTTGCCTTTTCTCTTGTATACAACATTTACTTCGTCTGTCTCTGCGTTGCGGAATACGAAGAAGTTATGTCCAAGCAGTTCCATCTGTACACATGCATCTTCTGGATACATTGGTTTTACGCCAAATCGTTTTGTTCGGATGATCTTTACATCCTCTTCTTCTAAGAACTCATCCTCCATGAATGCTTTCTGGAAGTTTCCTGCTCCTTGTTGTTTGTTTACGATTTTGGTTTTGTATTTGCGAAGCTGACGCTCTATAACTTCCTCTACCAGATCGATGGATACATACATATCACTGCTTACCTGTTCGGAACGAATTATATTGCCCTTTACTGGGATCGTCACCTCTATTTTTTGTCTTTCTTTCTCAACGCTTAATGTAACGTGTACTTCTGTCTCCGGAGTAAAATACCTTTCCAACTTTCCAAGTTTTTCCTGGATGGTCCCCTTCAAGCCTTCTGTTACATCGATGTTTTTTCCGCTGATAATAAATTTCATGCTGTCAACCCCTTCGCCCTTTATTTTACAAAATACAAATATGTCTTTTTGTAAGTAGTTATATTATATCAATTTATCTATAAGATAGCAACTTTTTTTCGATAATTTATGTTTAATTCACTTTTTTTACAGTTAATTCGCCCAAGTGTTTCTGGATCTGGTTTTTATCAACTGTATCTATTTTATATCCATCCTATCTCTTTTACGCTTCAATTTCCTATCCGCCCTATGATTATTTCCTTAGGATTTGACTTTTGATCCTTTATTGATTCTCACAATATTTGATAACTTCCTCAAAAGCCATATGACCGCCAAAGAGATCAAGGGCACTGCCCACCGTCACATCCACACGATTTTCTCCTGCTTCGCGAAGTTCTGCCAGATTTTCAAAGCTGCCCACTCCGCCTGCGTATGTGACTGGTATGTCTTTGCAGTCTGCCAACAGTTTGACAAGCTGTGTCTCTATCCCGGAAGCCTTTCCCTCCACATCCACTGCGTGGACCAGGAATTCATCACAGTACGCCGAGAGTCCATCCAATGTATCCTTCGTAACCGGAACCTGAGTAAACTTCTGCCAGCGGTCAGTGACGATATAGTACTGCCCGTCCTTTTTTCGACAGCTGAGATCCAATACCAGTTTTTTCTTTCCCACTTCTTTTTGCATACGTTCCAGATTCTCCCAGGACACCCTGCCATCCTTGAATACAAAAGAAGTCACGATCACATGGCTCGCTCCCGCTTCTAAAAATTCTGCCGCATTTTGATCATGGATCCCGCCGCCCACCTGCAGTCCGCCCGGATAGGCTTTAAGAGCGTTGATCGCCTGTTGTTTTGTTTCCATATAATACGGCGATGATGATGGATTCAGCAGGATGATATGTCCGCCTTTTATCCCAAAGGACTGGTACATTCTGGCATAAAAAGCGGCATCCTGACCGGATACAAAGTTCTCCTCCGCCTGATCCTGCCAATCCTTTAAGCTCCCGCCTACAATTTGTTTTACTTTTCCATTATGTATATCAATGCATGGTCGAAATCTCATAGTATAATCCCCTTTCCATGCACTGATAATATCATTTTTTTTATACATCAGCAAGGCTAATATCCTGGCACTCTCTATCTGCTTCCACCGCCAGTGATATCTTCCACACCTTCTCCAACGCCCTCGCCGATATCTTTGATCCCCTGTCCAATATCTTCTCCAAGGTCATCGATCACATTTCCATTCCCATCGATACGCACGCCATCACCTCCGGTGGCATCATTCACTGCATCATCAGAACCATTTTCTCCATTGATGCTTCTGCCAGAAGATCCGGTTCCACCATTGTCTCCGCCTTCAGTACCCGTACCTTCAGTGCCGGTCCCACTGCCTGAATCATCTGAGTTCATCCCGCCGCCAGTGGTATCTGAACCCGTTTTGCCTCCAGTAGTATCTGATCCTGTTCCGTCTCCAGTACCTTCCGTACCCATTCCGCCACCAGTACTGTCTGGATTAGAATCACCTGTACCGCCGGATTCACTTCCGGCACCTGGTGTTCCTGAGCCTGTCCCATCTGTGCTGTCCGAACTGCCTTTGCCGCCCTCACCTTCCGAATCAGTTCCGCTGTCTTTTTGTGAATCTTCCTGGGTACCTTTTGAATCGCTATTATTTCCATTTTTGGTATTGCTGTTATCTCCGCAGCCTGCTGCCATGCAAAGTGCCGCTGCCATAGCCGCTGCCATCATACATTTTCTCCATCGATTTTTCATAATCTGCATCTCCTTTTGTCTCTTTGTAACAGCTCTTTGACCCCTTGCCAAACAACTGCTTTTTATGATTCTTACTATGTGCAGATTTCGATTTTTTATACAAAAAAATGCCGGGATCTTTTTAGGATCCTGACATTTTTGTATGTTTATCTGTAATTTTCCACAATCTGTTATCCGATAACATCACTCATCTGATACCATCCTGGTCCCTTTCCTGCGAGGAACTTAGCTGCCTGAACTGCACCCTTTCCAAATACTGCTTTCGAATAAGCGGTATGCTCAAAAGTGATCACCTCATCTGAGCCTGCGAATATCACTTCGTGTTCACCTACGATCGTACCGCCGCGCACTGCTGAGATTCCGATCTCATGATCTTCTCTCTTCTGACGCACCTGACTTCTGTCGTATGTATAGTGATACGCATTGTCCAGACCTTCATTGATGCTGTCTGCCAGTGCCAGAGCTGTTCCGCTTGGTGCATCTACTTTTAAGCGATGATGTTTTTCTACGATTTCCATATCAAATCCAGCTGCTGCCAGTGTCTGAGCCGCTTCGCGTACCATTTTCAAAAGCAGATTGATGCCCAGAGACATATTCGCTGATTTTAAAATGGCAACTTTTTTACTCGCCTCAGATACCTTTTCAAGCTGCTCCTCACTGAGTCCTGTCGTACAAAGTACAACCGGGATCTTGCGTTCTACACAGTACTCTAATAATGTGTCTGCCGCCTTTGCTGAACAAAAATCGATGATAGCATCTGCCTCAACCTGACATTTCCAGATATCTGTAAATACCGGATAACCATTATCACGGATGTCAACCATGTCGATTCCAGCTACGATCTCTATCTCAGGATCATCCTTGATCAGTCCACTGATCACCTGTCCCATATGGCCATTGCAGCCATGCATGATTACTTTTACCATTTTTTATCTCCCTTATGCCAGTTTCAGACCAAATTTTTTGATTTCTTCAGCCAGAACTGCTTTGTGAGCTTCTTCCATCTCTGTAAGCGGCAGACGAAGCGGTCCAACTTCCATTCCCATGAGATTCATGGCTGCTTTGACCGGAATCGGGTTCACTTCTGAGAACAGTGCATTGATCAGTGGAAGTGCACGAAGCTGAAGCTTTCTGCTCTCCTCGATCTTGCCCTGCAGGAAAAGATCAACGATATCATGAGTTTCTCTCGGTGCAATATTGGAGAGAACGGAGATAACACCTTTTCCGCCCAAAGACAGAAGCGGTACGATCTGATCATCATTACCCGAATACAGGTCAATATTGCCGTCACAGCGCTGCATAACCTCAGCTACGTGGCTGATATTTCCTGAAGCTTCTTTGATACCTACGATATATTCCACATTTTTTACAAGATATGCAATGGTATCTGGTGTCAGTCCACAGCCTGTACGGCTTGGTACATTATATAATACAGCCGGCACCTTCGCTTCATTTGCGATCGTGGTGTAGTGCTGGATCAGTCCGTTCTGGGTTGCTTTATTATAGTAAGGAGTCACCAGAAGGATACCATCTGTTCCTGCCGCTGCTGCATCCTTAGACATCTGGATTGCTGTTGCTGTACAGTTGGAACCTGTTCCTGCGATAACCGGAATCCTGTGATTTACTTTGTCGATCGTAAATTTGATCGTTTTCATATGCTCTTCTTCTGAAAGTGTTGCAGATTCACCTGTAGTTCCACAGATTACGATACAATCTGTACCGCCTGCGATCTGATCCTCCAAAATCTCTTCCAGTTTATCATAATTAACCTCAAAATTGTCTTTCATTGGTGTGATGATCGCCACACCTGCACCTGTAAATATAGCCATGTTTATTTCTCCTTTCTATTAGCTCCTAAAGCCTGCCATGTGATATTCATCCCGGAAAAGTTATCTTCTCTCAGGAAAAACAACAAAGAGGCGCGCCACCAAAGGAAGCCCACCTCTAAAGAATTCTCCATGAAATAAATCACATATAATCTATATCATTTCTAAGTCTTCGGATAGCTCTCCATCTCACGATGACAGTCATACAGTTATTCACTGTTATGCCCAAGGATAAAACATCAGGTTTCTTATCCTTTCGGCACATTTTCCTTTCGCCCGCTTTCCTCTGCTCCTGAAGCATCCAGCCGGGTACTGATAAAAAGTGCAACCTCTATCTCAATTTTATTAACTATATCATTATTCATTTTTGTTGTCAATCCACATATTCCTTGAGTTTCCGCAGTTTTATCCACATAGACCTGAATTAAACCATGTCTTTATAAACAACTTTCAAAAAATGCCCCAAATATAAGGAATCTGAT
>SAAH01000252.1 GCA_009929525.1 Clostridia bacterium
TCCGTTCAGATATGCGTCAAATTTTTTTAAAATTTCCTTATGCTCTTCTGCTATCCTTTCCCTTTCAGGGAAACCGACTTTCAGCATCACATCTTCTTCGTATCTGAAATGATCCACTATTTCTGCGTTAAGGTTCTCCAGCAGCCTGAGAAGGACCTCCCTGCTTTCATCCTTGAGTAAAAGGTTGATTATCCTGTTTGCAGAAGAGATGAGATCCCTGTGCTGACGGTCGATCTGGCGGTCTCCGCTAGCGCAGCCGGATCTCCATTCTATTTTGATCTCTGCTGGCACCTCAAAATCTTTGCCCTGCAGAATGTCTATGCCGTTCTCTTCAACGGACTTAAAGTACTCAAAGAACTTATCTGCAGGGAGGGGTTTGCTGAAGATATAACCCTGGATTAGCCGGCAGCCATACTTTCTCATATAGGCCAGATGTGCCTCTGTTTCAATCCCTTCTGCAATAACCTCGAATCCCATTTCGCTGAATATATTTATCATTGATTCGGTGACCCGCTGCTTCTTTTCATCGTTTTCGATACCCAGAGTAAATGAACGGTCAAATTTTATAACATCGAGAGGCAGGTCCAGCATCGTAGAGAATGTGGAGTAACCTGTTCCAAAGTCATCGAGCGCGATCTCGAAGCCTTCTTTTTTCAGTTCCTCGAATGTCCTGATAACTTCATCAGGCTGATCGATCAGAGAGCTCTCTGTTATCTCGATCTTAATGTTTGACGGCAGTATCCCATTTTCTTTTACAGTCTTCGTTATAAAATCCACAAGGCTCTCTCTTCTTTTTTTCAGATAGACAAGAGACATGTTGATGCTGACCTTAAAATCTTTTATGCCTTTTCCCTTCCACTCGGCAGCCTGCCTGCATGCCTCGTTCACGACCCACTCAGTTATCGGTACTATCATCCCGGTACTCTCTGCAAGGGGGATGAAATCCAGCGGAGATATCATTCCGTAACTGTGGTGCTTCCATCTGATCAGCGCCTCTGCCTGATTTACCGTTGAGGAGCAAATATTAACTATCGGCTGGTAGTACAGTTCGAACTGATCCTTTTCAATGGCCTGTTTAAGGTCGTTTTGAAGTATGACCTCCCTGTGCTTGATCTGTTCCATTCCATGCTCATATAATGTTACCGTGTTCTTTGTTTTTTTCGAAATATAAAGGGCAGTAGATGCGTTTTTAATGGTCTGGCTAAGGTGTATATTTTCTTCAGCCTGTGCGGCTCCAATGCTTGCGGAAAGGACCACAACGTTGTCGTCGATTTTTATCTGTTTTGAAATTTTATTTTGCAGTTTTTCCGATATTGATCCCAAGACGTTAATATCTTCAGATGGGATCAATATTACAAATTCATCCTCTTCGTAACGGTATAGGAGACATTTGTCCTCTGCCTGGTTTTGAATTAAATTTGCATACTCTCTGATAAGCTTGTCCAGCGTTTCATCATCGAAATAATTTTTCACAGAACTGAAATTATCGATATCAATGTGAATGGCTGAATATAAGTTATCTAAGCCTGAAGAACCTGATTCTATTTCCATCTTACGCAGTGCCGCACGGTTCATGAGGCCTGTTTGCATATCGTGAAGGCTTATATAGTTGATCTCTTCTTCCTGTTTTTTACGCTCAGTAATGTCCCGGATTTTTCCAAGAACTTCGACCTCGTGCTCATCGTTGTGCCTGAAACTGACTATAGTTTCTCCCCAGAGGTCATGTCCGTTTTTGTGTATATATTTGATTTGAAAATATTGATTCTTGACTGACTCCGGATCCTCTGCCAATTTTATTGTAGAGTGTTTGATTGAGTTATAAACAATATCTATGTATGCCGGACTGACAATATCTTCAATTCTTATTACAGTATAATCTTCGGATGAATGGCCTAAGACATTGTAAATGGATGGGCTTATGTATGAAAATTTGGATTTGTCTACGTTGTAGACA
>SAAH01000133.1 GCA_009929525.1 Clostridia bacterium
GGGTGGGGGTGACAGGGGGATCGCTGTGGAACTCTAAGCCTGGGAAGGAGTTCCATCAGCTCACCCCCGATGCCACCCCCACCCGCCCCTCCGCTTCAACTGCTGTTTGCTGGTAAAATTAGGAGTGACGCATACCGGAAGTAAATGGCTATATTTTTAACTCTCAATAAGACCCTCCCCACACCAAATTTTTTTGTCCCCAATTTAACTCACCCCATTTTCAAAGTCCCAGCCAACAAACAGCAGTCGGAGCTGGCAGGGCAAGGTGGGGGGACAATTTGTGGGCGTTTTTAGCCGAGGTGAAATCCTCAGCTTACGGAAACTTAGGCGCGAGGGCTCTCCCGAGCGTCTTAGTTATAGTTAGCTGATAGTTCACCGAGGCGTTGCCCACGTCCCACCACCTTGCCCTGCCAGCTCCGACTGCGTCCCCCAGCCATACCCTGCTTTTTATATTGGTCCATACCACAAAAAAAATTGCCGCCAACTCAAAAGAGCTGGCGGCAATCCCCACTTTTATTTTCTGTACGCCACATACTTGTTTTCTACCAATATCCGGAAAAATGTGATCAACCGTTCATACAACGGTTCCGCTTCTTTCCCGAATCGGCTTTTTACTTCTTCCCCGATCAGATATATGTTTCTTTCTCCATCTACCTGCTGCCAGATAAAGCTTCCAAACTGATCCAGCTTCACATGGCTGACTTTTGGTCTGTTGAAAGCGACCTGAGCAACCTTTGCTGCGATCCCTCTGTGTTCCACTTCTACTGTTACAATCCCTTCATCATCCTGACTCCATGGAAGGGCGGGGTTTTTTACTGGAATATAATCCAGATAATTTTTCTTATCTTTCTTCATTTATTTGGCCGCTTTTTCCTTTTTCCAAACAGAGAACTTGAGAAGACTGAGCACCATAAGTGCCAGAACAATCAAGCCAACAATATTTCCAGCAGCACCTGACAGATTTAATAATCCACCGATCCGATCTCCTACTGAAAGTCCGCCGCCTGTTGGAATGATCGCGCAAACAGCCAATGCAATACCTACCAAGCCTTCACCTGCGATCATACCTGCACAATACAAGGTTCCATCACTGATCTGTCTCTTTTTCAATTCTTCATTCTTTGCTTTTCTCTTATCGAGGATCAAACGAACAACTCCACCGACCATGATACCTGCAGAAAGCTGAACCGGCAGATAAAGACCGATTGCAAAAGGCATAACCGGAACACGAAGGACTTCCAGTGCCAGAGCAAGGAATACTCCCATGAATACCAGTACCCAAGGTAATTTTGCATCCATGATACCTTCAACGATCATTTTCATCAAAGTAGCCTGTGGTGCAGGAATCTCTGTAGAACCAAATCCCCATGCTTTGTTAAGAAGGGAAAGAACACCTGCAATAGCAAGACCAGATGCAATAACACCGATAAGCTCACCACACTGCTGTTTTGCAGGAGTAGCACCTACGATATAACCAGTCTTAAGATCCTGTGAAGTATCACCAGCGATAGCTGCGATGATACAGATAATGGATCCGATTGCAATAGCACCTGTCATTCCTGACATACCTGTATTTCCTGTAGCCTTCAGAGCGAAAGTAGCCATCAGCAGTGTAGCGATAGCCATACCGGAAACCGGGTTATTGGAACTTCCGATCAGACCTACCATTCTTGAAGAAACAGTAGCAAAGAAGAAACCAAAAATTACAATTAATAATGCTCCAAGGAAGCTAACCGGAACAGCTGGTACCAACCAGATCAAGATGATCAGGATCAGGATAGCGCCTAATACGATCGGAAGCTTGATATCTTTGTCAGTACGAACTTCTGTACCGCCCTTGGTATTCTTCAGACTCTTCATAGCACCGCCAAATGTTTTTACGATCAATGGCAGAGATTTGATAAGGCTGATGATACCGCCGGTAGCAATAGCACCTGCGCCAACGTATCTGATAACATTTCCCCAGATTGCACTTGCACCATTTTCTGCATATACTTCAGCGATTGTTGAACCTGCAAGGTTCGCATTTCCCAAGGTTGCGAAATCGATGCTTCCACCGAAGAATACAACTGCCGGGATAAGTACGAGCCATGCAATGATACCACCTGCGAACATGTAAGAAGAAATAGAAGGTCCACAGATATATCCAACACCGATAAGTGCCGGGTAGATCTCTACGCCAAACTGACCTGCATAACTGCTGATCGTTGGAGTGTTGATATCTGCCGGAACAACTTTTAATCCATCTACAAAAAACTTGAATGCTGCACCGAGTCCAAGACCTGCAAATACAGTAGCTGCATTAGAGCCGCCTTCTTCACCTGCAAGAAGTACCTCAGCACATGCCATACCTTCCGGATAAGGCAGCACACCATGTTCTTCCACGATCAGTGCTTTACGAAGTGGAATCATGAACAATACACCCAAAAGTCCTCCAAATAATGCGATCAGGGTAATCTCCATGAAACCTGGCATCTCGATCTTACCTTCTTCTGCCCACAAAAATAAAGCTGGCATAGTGAAGATAGCACCGGCTGCCAATGACTCACCGGCTGAACCGATGGTCTGAACCATATTGCTCTCCAAAATAGAATTCTTACGCAAAATCACACGGATAACGCCCATGGAAATAACTGCTGCCGGTATAGATGCTGATACAGTCATGCCGACTTTTAATCCCAGGTATGCGTTTGCTGCTCCGAAGACAACAGCCAGAATAATACCCATCAATATAGATGTAATAGTAAATTCTGGGAGAACCTTATCTGCGCTGATATAAGGTTTGAAGCTTTCTTTTTTCTCGTTCATACATTTTTCTCCCTTTTTTATTTGTCCTGTTGTGGCGGACATTTATACTTATCTACTATACCAGAATGACCTATAGGATTCAATGACAATTATTAACAATTTTCCTCCAGTTGTTTTGTCAAATAGTTCCCCACAATTTTTGAAAAATTGGAAATATCTCTTATATATGCAAAGTCTTTTCCGAATATTTTCTTTTCTGCATCCAATTCCTTCTCTTCTCCCACAAAGACACCTAATACAGAAACCCCCATATTACGAAGCCTGCGCACTTCGATGCCAGTATCCCTCACTGCATACTCACCATAATATGGTTCCGGGTTGCGGGCATTTGGTCTGTTGAGAAGTACATCATAAGGTCTGCCGTCGCTGAGTATGATCATGATCTTATTTTCTTCCTCTCTCTCCATCAGCCCCTGGGATGCTGCTTTGATAGCAAGTCCATCTCTGTTATTGGACGATGTGGTAAAGGAAAAAATCCTCTCATTTGCCGATGCATCCTCATCATATTCCCGATATCTCTGTAAGATCGTGTGATCCCAGAAAGTACAGAAGCTGAGTACTCTGTGAGGTATCCTGACACTGCTCAGTGCTTCCATGATAATATATGCCTGAAGCGCTACCTTCTCCTGACGGGCACGCTGTGACCCACTGGCATCGATCAGAACGTCTACAACAAATTCTCTGCCATCCATCTTCTGTGTCTGTGAAAAAAGCCGTGCATCCTGACTGCGTCCGATCCTCCAGAGACGTTCCGGGCACAGATTTCCCCGATCACTGATCACTTCTACACTTTCCTGCCGCGCAATGATCGATTTTCTCAGGATTCCTGAAAGGATTGCTATATTTCTTTTAACGATACGATGATTGTCATAATAAGCATATCTGTTTTTGTCCCGCTGCTTTCTTGCATACTCCAACTGATAATTCTTACGGACCGGATTTGCCAGGATCCCATCTGTAAAATAAAGACCGCAGTCCGCATGGATCCCCTTACACAGCTGATAGTTGATCTTCTTTTCTTCCAATGGATTCAGGTAAGTCTTTCCAAAATTAAGTTCAATATAAGTATATACTTTTTTCAGATCTTCTTCGGTAACTCTCTGTACTCTATGCTGCCCCGGTTTCGGCTCCTGCATCTCTTCTGGCTTTTCACCAGTTGCAGTCATCTGCTCGCTCATCTGTTCCAGATAGGCTTCCAGATTCTCCTCATACATCTCCTCGGTAAGAAAATCTCTCCAATTATACTCCGTCAGTTCTTCCATCGTAACGGACAAGACTTTTTCCAGATCACCGACCCGCTTGGCAAATCCCGTATCCACCCAGGCATTGTAACATTCATCAATCTTTTGGATGACTTCATATGTCGTCCTGGCATCCTGCAGCTCATGAAGGCTTTCCATACGCTCCATAAGTACCTTTTGTGCCCGGGAATCGCCGGTAAGTGCTTCTCTCATAAGGGCCGTCTTCAGCCTTCCAAGCTCACTGGCAAGCAGATGATCCGAATCATGATCCAGTACATGTTCATATGCTTTTTTTCGTATGCTGTCCACACCGCTTCTCTCTTTTGCGATTCTCTTTCCGACAGCTTCCTCCATACACAGTTTAGCAACTTCCAAAAGAGCTCCCTCCTGGGCCTGAAGATAAACCTTTTTCACGAGATACAGGCTAAGAGCTTCTTTGTCATAGTATTTTGCAAATGCTCCCTGCTTGATCCCATCGTAAAGAGCAACATACTTTGATCTCAGAAATCCTTCTACATCCGGCTTGGCATCCATCGTATAATCTCCGCATACCGTCCATATCAGGTTTTTCATACGATTACTGATTTCCATTTCCTGTTCGATCACTCTCTCACCTCCCTTTCAAAGTGTAATGCCACTTGATCTGCACACACTATCCTTCAAATATATCTGAAGTTTTCCACTCCTCTGGGATCCTGGTCATAACTACGTCTTCCACGATTTCCTTTTCAAAGGTATCAAAACACTTGTTGACCACGCCCATACGTACAGCCAGAAGCGGTGAAAGTCCCTGTCGTATCGTTCGAAGGGCGGCAAGGACACCTCGAAGGTCGATTGCCTTTGTGGAAATTTCTCCATTTTCTGCCTTGGTCTGCAGATCCATAAACAATCCCATGAATTGCTTCATCATCTCAGGTTTTCCATCGGGAAATGCCTCTGCAAATATCTTCTCCAGTGTTTCTTCTGTCTGATCCGGCATATCGATCACAAGGAAACGGGATACGAGGGCTTCATTCAGCTCTTTTGTTCCCGCATAACCATAATTCATCGTTCCTATGAAGCGTGCTGCCTCGTGAAGCTCTATCTTGTCATATCCCGGCACATCGATACTCCGTCTGTAATCCAGGGTCGCATGAAGAACAGAAACTGCATCATTCTTTGCCATATTAATCTCATCAAGAATACCAAATCCGCCATACTGGGCACACTGATAAATGCTTCCTTTTCGAAGTTTTACCTGATTATCCTCAAAGGTATCCGTTCCGATCAGTTCTGCACTTCCTGTATTTACATGAAAAGATATATTATAGGAAGGTCTTCCAAATATCCATGCCAGATTTTCTGCCAATACATTCTTTCCCGTAGCTTTGGAACCTGTCAAAAGCAGATTTTCCTTCTGCAGCATGGCTGCAATTCCCATCTCAAGGATCTCTTTCCCGTAAAATGGCATCATCGGCTTGACCACCCGATGCTTTACTTCATCTGCTACCGGATATTGTTCTCTGAACTTTTTAATATCCCGGATCAAAGCTGGATTTATATTTTGCACTTCCAAATATTGCAGGACCTCCATATTACCATTTCCTCCTCTTTTTTACTCTTTTCTCCATTTTTATTCACAGTTTGTTCATTTAAGTTTCAAAATACATTCATTTCTCCATCACGTTTTCTTCATTAATATCCCATATAATAGAATCATCAAAGAAAACAAATTACTAAATTGCTAATTACTTTTTTGATAAACTTTTTCATAATAGTGCCAGGTAATGTTACATTACCTGGCACCCTCCTTTTTATCACATATTTTCAAGTTTTATCTTCTCTAAATATATCTTTTCTTATACTTCGAACATCAGATCTCCATAAGACGGCATCGGCCACATATCTTTGTCTACGATCATCTCCAGCTGATCAACTGGTTTTCTAAGTGCTGCCATCGCTGGACACACTTCCTCATGATAGAATATCGCCTGTTCGGCACCTTCAGCCATTCTAACTGCTTCCTCTGTTTTCTTTTGCAGGATAGACAGTTTTTCTTTTGTTTCTTTCAAAAGATCAGAAGCTTCTTTTAAAAGATCTGACTCTACGCTTACATCCACTGGTGCTGCTGCCATTATAGCATTGATCGCATCTGCCAGAGACTTCTCATATTTGATCACTGCAGGGATGATCTGTTTGCTTGCAATATCGATCATCGCACGTGCTTCCACATTGATCGCTTTGGAATAGGTCTCATACTTTACTTCCACACGGGATTCAAGCTCTGCTTTTGTAAATACATGGAACTTCTCAAATAAGTTAATGGATTTTTCAGTGACCAAAGTCGGGATCGCATCTACCATAGAAGTAATGTTTGGCAATCCACGGCGGGCTGCTTCTTCTACCCATTCTTCTGAATATCCATTTCCATTGAAGATGATCCTCTGATGCTGTGCACAGTTTTTCTTGATCAGGTCATGAACTGCCATCTCAAAATCTTCTGCATTTTCAAGAATATCACAAGCCTCTTTAAAGGCCTCTGCTACGATCGTATTCAGCACTACGTTTGGTGCTGCTACAGAATCTCTGGAACCTACCATACGGAATTCGAATTTGTTTCCGGTAAATGCAAATGGTGAAGTACGGTTTCTGTCTGTAGCATCTTTTGCAAAGTCAGGAAGGGTTCTTACACCGGTCAGGAGCTTACCGCCCTTGATACTGTGATCAGCAGTTCCTGTACTCACAAGCTGTTCTACTACGTCTTCCAGCTGTTCTCCAAGATAGATAGAAATGATCGCTGGCGGTGCCTCATTGGCTCCCAGTCTGTGGTCATTTCCCACATCTGATGCAGACTCTCTAAGAAGATCTGCGTGAATATCCACTGCCTTCATGATACAGCTTAATACCAGCAAAAACTGTACATTTTCGTGAGGTGTTTTTCCCGGCTCCAGAAGATTGATCCCATCATCAGTCACCAGTGACCAGTTATCATGCTTACCTGAGCCATTGACACCTGCAAATGGTTTTTCGTGAAGCAGACACTTGAGTTCATGCTTTCTGGCTACACGTTTTAAAGTCTGCATAACAATCTGATTGTGATCAACAGCGATATTCGCCGGTGCATAGATCGGAGCCAGCTCGTGCTGAGCCGGAGCAACTTCGTTATGCTGGGTCTTTGAAGATACCCCCATCTTCCACAGTTCTATATTAACATCTTTCATATAAGCAGCTATCTTCTGGCGGATCGTCCCAAAATAGTGATCATCCAGTTCCTGACCTTTTGGCGGCATCGCACCAAATAAAGTTCTTCCTGTATAGATCAAATCTTTTCTCTGCATAAACTTTTTCGCATCAACCAGAAAATATTCCTGTTCTGCTCCAACAGACGGTACTACTTTCTTAGAAGTTGTGTTGCCAAAAAGATGGATAAGGCGAAGTGCCTCTTTGTTGATCGCCTGCATAGAACGAAGCAGCGGAGTCTTCTGATCCAGTGCCTCTCCGGTATATGCACAAAAAGCAGTCGGGATACATAAGGTAGCACCTGCTGCATCCTGACGGACAAATGCCGGTGATGTGCAGTCCCACGCAGTATAACCTCTCGCCTCAAAAGTGGCTCTTAACCCACCGGATGGAAAGGAAGATGCGTCAGGTTCACCTTTGATCAGCTCTTTTCCTGAAAAACTCATTAAGATCTTTCCATCAGACTTTGGTGCAGTGATAAAAGCATCATGCTTCTCTGCAGTTACTCCTGTCAATGGCTGGAACCAATGACTGTAGTGGGTAGCACCTTTTTCAATCGCCCACTCCTTCATCTCATGTGCAACCACATCTGCGATCTCCGGTGAAAGTTCTTTGCCTTCATCCATCGTCTGCTTCAGTTCTTTGTACACCTTTTTTGGAAGGCGCGCCTGCATCACGGAATCATTAAATACGTTCTCTCCAAATATCTCCACAACGTTTACATACTCACTCATTTTTCTTATCCTTTCTGATATGTATCCAACTCCTGAATACTTTCACAATGCCTGATAACAGCATAATATGTTTCCGGGCTTACAGCAGATCCTGCCGCAGCAGGATCTCTTGTAAGTCCGAAAAAGGCAGCCCACTTAAACTAAGAAGTGGACTGCCCCAGACTTTACAAGCATTAAGCTTTATTAACAGAACCGAACAATTCCATTTTTTCTTTTACAGTTGCTTTGATAGCTTCTGTTCCAGGAGCCAACAGTTTTCTAGGATCAAATCCTTTACCCTGCTGATCTTTTCCTGCTTCGATGTACTCACGAGTTGCAGCAGCAAATGTTAACTGGCACTCTGTGTTTACATTGATTTTAGAAACACCAAGATCGATTGCTTTTTTGATCATATCTGCCGGGATACCTGTACCACCGTGAAGTACCAGAGGCATGTCTCCTGTCAGTTTCTGAACTGCATCCAGAGTCTCAAAGCTAAGACCTTTCCAGTTTGCAGGATATTTGCCATGGATGTTACCGATACCTGCTGCCAGGAAGTCGATACCAAGATCAGCTATCATCTTGCACTCGTTAGGATCTGCACATTCGCCAGCTCCGATAACGCCATCTTCCTCGCCACCGATAGAACCAACTTCTGCTTCCAGAGACATTCCATGCTCTGCACAGATTTTAACAAGTTCTCTTGTTTTTTCAACGTTCTCTTCGATCGGATAATGAGATCCGTCAAACATGATTGATGAAAATCCTGCTTCTACGCACTTCATACATCCTTCAAAACTACCATGGTCAAGGTGAAGAGCAACCGGAACAGTGATGTTCAGTTCTTCAAGCATACCATTTACCATTCCTACAACAGTTTTGTAACCTGTCATATATTTTCCTGCGCCCTCAGATACACCAAGGATTACAGGGGAGTTGCATTCCTGAGCTGTAAGCAGTACTGCTTTTGTCCACTCCAGGTTGTTGATGTTGAACTGACCTACTGCATAATGGCCAGCTTTTGCTTTTTTTAACATTTCTGTAGCTGCTACTAACATGTTCAAACCTCCTACGTTCACGTTTTAATTTCTTTACTATTATACCCCAATGTTTTGGGAAATTCAAGGGCTGTGGATAATTCTTAACAGGAACCTGTCTGCAACATGTTTACGGGTTTATCAGAATATCCAGTGCCTGTTTTTTGTTTTCGATCTTCACTTCCAGGTGATCTCCTCCAAATTCTCCATCCAGTGTCCATGGAATCGGTTCCACACACTCAAGTTTCAGACAATCCGTCTTAAATGCATCGATCATATCCGTATCATCAAATGCATTCAGCAGGGATGCAATGATTTCATTTAATTCCAATGGATTCTTTGGTTTTTTGATCAGTGTCACCTCAAAAAGCCCATCATTCATCTCCACATCCTGACCTGTCAGGTTCTTGAATCCTCCAACGGAATGTGAATTCGTGATCATTCCATAGATATATTCATCTTCAAATACTTCGCCGTTGGCTTCTACTTTCACCCAATAGCTTTGCACATCGAAGATCCTTTTGGCTCCTTCCATCACGTAAGCCAGATGTCCCAGTATGTTTTTAAGGTTCTGGCTGGTCTGGTAAGATACATCTGTAAATAGTCCAAAGGCGGCGATATATACAAAAGTATCATCATTAAACGCACCCACATCGAGGGAAAAGAGTTCTCCTTCTATGATATCTCTTGCCGCAGCTACCATGTCTCTTGGTATCTCCAGGCTATTGGCAAAATCATTGGTGCTGCCGGCAGGTATGTAGCCCAGAGGCACTTTCGCTCCAACCTCCATAAGGCCTGTGACGATCTCATCAAGTGTTCCATCGCCTCCGCTGCAGACGATAAGATCCACTTCATTTGCCATATCTCTTGCCATATTGCATCCGTTTCTTGGTCCCTGTGTCGGATGAACGATCACCTCGTATCCGCCTTTTACAAATACATCAATGATATCTAAAAGCTTGTTGCGTATCTGTCCTTTTCCCGATCTTGGGTTGAAAATAAAGAGCATTTTCTTACTCATAGCTCCCCTTCCCTTCTTAACATATATTTTATTTTCACGTATACTTTTATTCATAATACACCATTTTCAGGATCCGGGCAATGAATTAATGTCTTGAGTTTCCGCAGTTTTATCCACATAGACCTGAATTAAACCATGTCTTTATAAACAACTTTCAAAAAATGCCCCAAATATAAGGAATCTGATTCC
>SAAH01000134.1 GCA_009929525.1 Clostridia bacterium
AAAAGTAAGCATACAAGGTTGGTATCGGGGCAGTAGTTTGTGATTTAACAAAATATGCCCCCTGCCCCATCTGATTCCAACTTGCCCAAACGCCGAAGCATCGAAGCATTGAAGTGTTGAAGCATCGAAGCATCGAGATATTGAAGCATCGAAGCATTGAAGCATCAAAGTATTGAACAACCAAACAAAGCAACACAGTAACAAAGCAACACAGCAACACAGTAACAAAGTAACAAAGCAACACAGTAACAAAACAACAAAACAACAAAATCAGCCAACAACCAGCCCGCCATTGCCGGTCTCTGGATGGGGTCTGGGGCGGCATCGAGTCTGAGCTGATGAAAATCTTGGTGCGAAAAGGGCAGTGTTCATGGGGTGATGTGTGCTCACCAAAGCCCACATCAAAGCCACTTGAGGTGCATATGCATCAGCATATGTGCCGAATGTGGCTGATCCCCATGAACACTGCCCTTTTCACACCTAGATTTTCACAGCGAAAGACTCTGCCACCCCAGACCCCATCCAGAGACCGGCAATGGCGGGCGTCCCCTCCCCCTACATCTCCAAAGCCCGAACAGTCCGCTCAAACCCATCCTTCACCGACACATTAGCATCCCAACCAAGTGCCTTCAATTTTCCAAGATCCACACCAATCTCGGCCTTCTGCGGATTACTGACATACCCGCCATCGTCCCTCTTTTCATAAACAACCTTCAGCCCCTTCTGAGGATACAAAGAAACCAGAATCTGTGCCAACTCCCCAATACTTACGTACTCATCAGCATTTCCAATGTTATAACTTTCTCCATCGACACCATCCAACAGGATCTTCAACAGACCGGAGATGGAATCTGAGAGGTAGCAGAAAGCTCTTTTGCTGGAGCCGTCACTTTTCATCACAATGTCCTGATCATGGAGGATATTATTGACAAATTCTGAGAATACTCTTTTATCATGGGCAGCGTCCAGAGTGGGCCCATAGGTATGATGGATCCGGGCCACCTTGACAGGCGTATGATACTCGCGAAAGTAGGAATAGCAGAGGGCTTCGCCGCATCGCTTGCTTTCTCCGTATACATTTCCGGGAAGCGTAAAATCAAAGGCACCGATATCATTTTCTGAGATACTTTCCAGACCTTCCAGTTTGCCATATATGCTTCCGGAACTAAAAAAGAGAAAACTTTTAGGCGGATTTTGTACGGAATGCTTGAGGAGTTCGTAGGTGCCGATGATATTAGGCAGCATAGTTTCTACGGGCATTGATCCATAGTACTGAGGACTTGCCAGACTTGCTGCGTGGATGATGTAATCCCATTTTTGCGAAGCGTCTACCGGACAAATGACATCTGTGGACAGAAGATGAAAATAAGGCTTCTCCACATAAATCCCAAATCTTTTCTTTGCTTTTTCGATACTTCGAATACCGGCAGAGATTTCTATATGATGATTTTTTCTTTCATTTAGATAGATCAGATACATGACCAGATAAGAGGCGATCATTCCGGATGCTCCGGAAATGTAGATACAGGTGTCCTTGAACTCATCCCAGTTTTTTCGGGAATCATAGATGATATCCATATCCTCTGCAATAATTTGATTTTCCAGAAAGTCATTTAACATGTTGTCACACTTTCCCTTCTATTTATAATGATTATAGTATAGCAAAGCCATGGAGGACTGCCAAGGGAAAATAATGATCAGAAGGCGCGAATCGGTACAATATATTTCAAATATATGGATAAAAAGATTGACATAAAAGAACAGGGAGCATAGAATAAAAGCATTCGATTTTAAGCAGGTGAGGTGACGATACAGGTTGCCTCGCCTTTCTATATAAAGACACAGAGCAAATATAACAGCACAGATGCTGCTGCATAAATATTGAAACGGAGGAGAAAAATGGATTTACTAACACTATTTACATTGGCAGTGGGACTGTCCATGGATGCGTTTGCGGTATCAATCTGCAAGGGGCTGGCGATGAAGCGGATCACGCTCAAAAAAGCGGCCATTGTAGGATTGTGGTTTGGTGGATTTCAGGCATTGATGCCGTTGATCGGATATTTTCTTGGGGTGCAGTTTAAAGATAAGATCACATCGATCGATCATTGGATTGCCTTTGTGCTATTAGGCCTGATCGGTATCAATATGATCCGGGAAGCACTTGGAAAAGACGACGAGGAGGAAAATGGCGGATGTCCCGTTTGTGAAAGCGGAGAAGATCCTCTGAAGATGAAGGAAATGTTTGTTCTTGCGGTAGCTACCAGTATCGATGCACTGGCAGTAGGTGTGACTTTTGCATTTTTGCAGGTTCAGATCTGGTCGGCAGTTTCCTTTATAGGGGTTACGACTTTCGTACTTTCCATGGCGGGAGTAAAAGTGGGAAATGTCTTTGGTACCCGCTACAAATCAAAAGCAGAGCTTGCCGGTGGTATTATACTGATTTTATTAGGTATTAAAATTCTGGTAGAACATCTTGGCTTGATCTGATGAACCGCCACAGAGTGGCCAGCAACCAATCTATGGATTTGGCTGGGAATCTCAAAAACAATTAAATTTGTCCCTAAGAAATAGCAATCCAAAACAAAATAGAATATTTCAGAATCCGGCAGGAGAAGTAAAAATTTTTACATTAAGGGAAAAATTTTTACTTCTCCTGCTATAATTTTACGTTTTTTTACAAAAGACTAGCCTTGTGGCTAGGTTACAAACACAAAAATTTGGGTTATAATCTACGTAATAGGGAAATACAACGATGCACAGAAACACAAACAGGAATTATTTTCTGCAAAATGGAGGTAGTGAGATGAAGAAGCGACTATTGAGTTGGATCATGGTGGTGTGTATGCTGATGACACTGGTGCCAAGCAACGTGCTGGCAGCGGTGGAAAACCAGGATACCGAAAATATGCTGGGAGCGCAGCAGGAAGGTCAGACAACACCTGCGACTACCGTTACCGCAACACCGACGGTGACTGCAGTACCAACCGAACCAGCAACCCCAACGGAGACGGCTGCACCAACGGAAACGGCAGTGCCAACCGAGCCGGCAACCCCAACGGCGACCCCTGTCCCAAAGGAGACGGTGATCCCGGAGGTAACCTTATCAGAGGCGGCAACAGCAGTGCGGGCACAGATCGCAGCACTGCCTACTACTGACCAGTGGAATGCCATGACTCTGGAAGAACAGAACAACGCGGGCCTAGCAGCATATGCAGCCAGCGATGCTTATGATGCCCTGAGTGAAGAAGACAAGGCAGCATTGGCAGAGGATTATCAGGTACTGATGAATCTGTTCCAGGTGATGAATGGGATGGTTAGTGGGTATGTGTTGGAGAATGGACATGATCAAAAAGAGGCTACTGATACCATTTCGGTAACAGTTAAAAACGAGACTAAAGATGATGTGACCAAATTTTATAGTGATTTTTATTGGGCAATAGAGGATATGAACAATGCGGGTGGCGGAACGATTAAATTGTTGGCTAATGATCCAGATATATATACTTATCCGACCGTCACAGCAACTGCCACGCTTGATTTGCAAGGGCATCGATTAGATTTGGGAACATATTATCTAGGAATTCAGGCTGAGTTTACTGTTATGGATAGTAAATATACTGAGAATGCTGGCGAGGACACAATGGGAGTAATCAAGGGTGCTAATGAGTATTTAGGTGTACTACAAGTAGAAAGTGGCCGCTTAATTATGGATGGAGGTAAAATAGAGAATTATGGAGTTGGTCCAGCTATAAATATGTATCCAGCAACTGCTCCAGATATGAATAGCAATGACGATTCAAAATATAGTGTTGTTATAAAAAATGATTCTATTATAAGCAGCTCTAATAGAACTATTGTAGGAGGAGAGGCTTCTGTAAAAATTGACGGGGGAACTATAAGTGGCGAAGGTAACTCTCGTGATCCGGCCACAGTATATGCACAATACATAAAGGTAAATGGTGGCACGATAGAGGGAAAAACAGGTTGCTTGCGCAATTCAGGAAACAGTATGAATGAATCATGGATATCTGTGACAGGAGGAAACATTGTAACAGAGGGAAACGAGTCCCTGCTTTTTGCAATGAAAAATCTTGAAATTTCCGGAGGAAATTTTAACAGCACACAAGATGCTATAAAGATTGAGGTAGGTTCTGCGACTGTTAGTGGTGGAAGTTTTGGTAAAAAGATTTCTATGAACCGTAATCTCAAAGATGCTTTAGCATCAGGATACAGTTTCTACACAAAGAATGGTAATATCTATGAGTCAGTAAATCTTTCGGATGATCAACGTGAAACAACAGGTCCAGTAGTGGTAGCACCAACACCAGCGTATACACCTTCAACACCAGGTACAGACGGCTGGTATTCTGCAACAAATCTCCCAGTCCTCACCGCAGGAACCGGCTGGGATGGTATCGCTACTACGGCGGATGGACCTTTTAATCCCACGGTAACGGTAGAAGAGGAAGCTCTGGAGGAAAAGAGTGCTAGCGTATATTTGTACAAAAATATGGGCACAACAGAGACAACGGATGATATGGTAGTAAAGGCAGCCGACTTCTCCTACAAACTGGACAAAACAGTCCCAGTGTGGAGTGATGTGGATCTGGGCAACAACTTTACTACAGAGGCGGGCTGGATCTACAGCAAAGAAGCCCTGAAAGTCAAGATGACGATAGGGGATGGACAAAGTGGAGTAGACAGTGTGAAATACACGCTCAAACCAGAATCGGGAGATCCAACACCAAAGGACGCTGAATATGTTGCAGCGGAGGGCACGTATCAGTTTACAATACCGGTTGGATACAACGGATATGTGTATGTTACAGTGACAGACAAAGCAGGAAATGCAGTGGAATATACATTGTGTGGATATGGTATCTGCGATGAAGTTATTTCTGGGGATCACGCTGGTGTGAAGATTCGCAGTACAGTACCTGCATTTGAATTATATTTAAATAGAGAGAATACTCCAATAGCACCGGGGGATCATTCATCGGAATATAAAGATGCAGGCAGTGGTCTGGCAACATATGTTAAAATCACAGAAATAGATGATATAAAAAAGATAACAATTTGTGTAGACAAAGGAGAAGAAACAGATTTAGTACGCTATCCGCAGGATTTATGGACCAGTGAATCGATTTCTCAGGTATTCCAACAGGGAACGCACACTTATGATATTACGGCTACGGATTATGCTGGAAATGAGAGAACGCAGAGTTACATCTTGAATATTGATACACAGGCTCCAGAATACATTTCCGGTTACGTAACAGCAATGGAGAAACAAGACAATGGAACCTATACCGCTACAGTACAATTCAAGGCAAGTGACGATACGAGCAAGGTGAAAAGTTTTTCATGGTATTTGGATGGTAATAGTTCATCGACAACAGTTGTTGATGTAGATGTTAACGGGACGCAGACAATCCAAGTTCCAGGGCTCGAGGCAGGAACAAAGCATCAGATGATGTGGACTGTGCAAGATAATGCGGGAAATGAGCCATCAGATGCAGGTGAATTAGCGATTACTGTGCCAACGAATGAAAATCAATTACTCTCATTAGATGTCTCTCAATTATCGGGACACGATCTTTATGTTTGGGTGTACTATGCGGATGTGGAGAATAATAATCAGCGAACATGGATAAGTCCAGTGTCGGAAAGTGATAAGGTACAGGTCTACCAGTTAGAGAATGGTGTAACCTATACAATTGCATGGGGCAGATCAGATAGTGATGCCCCAGAGTTCGAGTTTGGTCTGTCAGATCCAGTAGGAGTGACGCTTTCAGGTACAGATAATAATCAGATTACTTTGGTTGGTGAGACAGTTGCCAATCGAAGTGTTAAACTGAATGCCACACTTAAGGAAGGGGATATCTGGATTAATTCCAGTGCGAAGTGGACTATTTTGCCGGCTGATAGTACGATTACAGATTATAATAATATCCCAGCAGCAGATATTCTTTACAGCGAAATTACGAGTAATTGTGATGGTAAGGACGTCCATGTAGTGAGAACTAGTGAAAATGCTTCCACTATAGTCATTAATGGTAATGTTTCACTTGGCAATATTATTGCTGAAGAAACTGCTACATTACAATTCAGTCAAATCGGGGAAAAGAATAAAGGGACACTTACTATTACGGGAGATATTGGGCCTGTTGATACAGCAAAAGAACTTACTATTAAGCTAGGATATACCAATCTCCGGGTAGAGGGTTCAGTAATAGCAAAAGACATTAATTACTCTTTGACTGGAGAAAACACGAAGAGCATAGTAAATGAAAATGTAAATGTTGATTCTATTAGAATTCCACAAACAGAAGATTTTATGGTAGGTGGTACATTATCTGCTAAGAGTGGAAGTATCTCAGCGGGAACTTATGGTGGAGTCGTTAATACTACAGATGGAAAGACCCCAGCAGATCTGTTGGCAAGTGGTTTCGCATATTATGATATGGACGGAAATCTTGTGGATGGTTCTTCGGCTATTAATGAAAAGGTAACGGTTAAACAGAAAGTTGTTGAAGCTGCGTCTCTTACCAAAGCAGGCAGCAGCGATGCAGTCATATATAGCAGTTTGGAAGAAGCTATCACCGACGCTGCAAAGCTGGAAAATAAAGGGTGTACGGTCAAACTGTTGGATCATGTGGAAACAGATAGTTCTATAGAAATTGAGTCTGGAAAATTCACGATTGATCTGAATGGCAAGACGTGGACAGGAGCAAAAAACACGTTATTAGAAGTGGCGGGAGCTGACATTACTATAAGAGGGGATGGCAAACTCCTTGTTGATGAGGACTCTTTTGCAATTGTTGTTAGTTACGGCAGATTAATGCTGGAAGGTGGAACCTATTCGGCAATCTTAACATATGTGGATGATACGTCATTTGCAGAACTGGTAAAGACACCAGAAGGCTATGGACTCTTCCATCCAGGCATAGATGGAGCGGATGGCTCGTGGGCAACAGCGGACGAATTATCAGCAGTACATGGATTTATTGAAAATATTAGTATTAAGAAGATCCAAAGCATTACCGCTGCCAGTCTTAAAAATCCAGTCTCCTATAATTCGGCAGACTTTGACGTAACATTAGACAGTGCAGATGCCAATAATGCAACCGAGATCGAAGGCGTGGTTTATGCAGCAGGAACAGCAATTGCAGATCCATTTGCAGATACAACAAGTGCCATTACATTTACAGGCAGCATTGCAAAAGATACGACAAGCGGCACAGTAACCTGCGAAGGACTTAGCGGTCATACAAGTTATGATGCTTACATAAGAATCAAAGATGGCTACGCAGGACAGACGGTAAAGAAAGTGACATTTACCACGACAAAGGAATCTATCGAGGGAAAGGTAACACTGGACTTAGGAACAGGCATTACGGCATATGCTTACAATGGTACAAGCCAGACTCCGGCTGTGAAACTAAATGGAATTGAGGTTGCAGAGACTGATAAGCTTGATATTTCATACAGCAGAGCAGCCAGCGATACAACTTCGAAAGAACTTATGACGACCAATGCAGGTACGATCACAGTAACGGTAAAAGCAAAGGAAGATTCGGATTATACGGGTTTGGTAGAGAAGACGTACACCATTGCAAAAGCAAAACCGGCCGTTAGCTGGTCAGAAGCAGCAACGAACCAATCAAAAGAATATACGGGAAGTCCGGTAACTGATATTGCAGAACCAACGATTGGATTGAAGAATAATGAGACAGCCCACGGGACACTCAGCTATGAATATCAACTGTCTACAGCCAATCCAGCAACAGATGTATGGGAGAAAGGTCTGCCGACTGATCCACTGGCAGATACCGGTACATATAGAGTACGAGCTACAGTTGCAGCAACGACGAACTACGAGGATGTGACCAGTGACACCTATATGACACTTACCATCACGAAAAAATCAGTTGCTGTGACGATTACTGGAGATACGACATATACCTATGATGGAGCAAGTACCTACACCCATACGGCTACATACAAGGATGTGAGTGGAAAAGATGTAACCATTCCAGTCCAGTATAAGAGCGATGCTTATACAGCAAGCCAGACGAAGCCAACGGCAGCAGGTACGTACACCTTGACTCCAGTGATGCCGGCAACTGCATTCTACGAAGTGGATACAGCAAGTATTACAGGTGTAACAAGTTTTGAGATCGAAAAAGCAACACCGACGATTAAAATGAATCCATTAGGCGGATATGGTGCGACCCAAACTTACACGGCGGGACAAATCGCGGCACCGGTAAATACGCAATTTGTTGAAACAAATGCAGATGTCTCTGCACCAGAATATACATTTACCTGGTACACAGGACAGAATTCTGATGGAAGCGCAGCAGAATTGGATGCATTTAAAGGAAATAACAGACCAATTGCGGTAGGTAAGTATACGCTTCTGGTACAACTGGCAGAGTCTGCGAACTTCAATGAGGCAAGTGCAACATTTCCGGTAACGGTCAGCTATCTGTCTACTACGGACAGTGCAACTCTTGCAGCGACCAACGAAGGCGAAGACGACTGGTATCATGGAAATGTAACGGTCAATGCACCGCTGAATTATCAGATTTCTACACAGAATGGCAGCGCAGCAGATACTAATTGGAAAAATTCTTTGACGGTATCGGAAGATATGAATGGTGCGTATACCTATTATCTGAAGAATGCAGACGGCGAGATCACGGATGCAAAGACAATCACAGTTAAGAAAGACACAATAGCACCAGAGATCACGAAGATCGAGTATGATACTACCAAGAGCCTCTTTGACTGGATCTTCCACAATGGACAGATCGAGGTAACCGTAACAGCCAGTGATGCCAGTTCAGGAGTGCATCATCTGAGTTGGGCAGCCGGAACACAGGGAAGTAATAATGTAACTATGACAGGCGGTGTGGGATCCTTCTACATCGATAAGGATTACCAGGGACTGCCAACCGTAACGGTATATGACACAGCTGGAAATACAAAAGAAGGCAAGATCAATGCCAGCACAACAAATGTAACGGATACAAAGGGCGGTGTTATCGCAGAAGATAAAGCACCTGTAGTGGAACTGCTGTATAATGGCAAGACATTTGTGGAAAAACCAGAAAATGCAGAGGGTTATGACGCAGGTACGAAAGTTTCTGTCCAGGTGACTGATGAAGGTACAGCCGTTAGTGGTGTGGCTAAGATCACTTATCAGGTGGATGAAGGAACGGCAGTTACATTGTGGGAAACTAACAGTACGGATGATACTGATCTGGTTACTACAGTGACGAAGGACAGAAAAAACAGTGACTTACAGTTTTCGTTACAGGAGGGTAATCATACGTATACGATTACTGCTGCAGACAATGCAGGAAATACTACAACAAAGACGGTGACCGTCATGATTGACAGGACGAAGCCGGTAATTACAGCAGAAAGTATAACGTATACAGATATTACCTACCAGAATGCAAAGGTTTCTCTTGATTTTTCGGATGCGATACCTACTTATGATATGACTTTGCTGGTATATGCATATCCGGCAGGAACGGAAGATCCAGAATTTGGAACTACTTCTCATGAAGCCTTCTGTAAAAAGACTATTACGGAGGGGACCACATTTGCAGCTGTAGAATTGGGTGATTTCACACCTGGCACAGCTTATGATGTATACTTTGTGGTAAAGGATGCATATAATAACGAATCGGATCCGGTAATGAAAACACTTACTACTGCAAAGGAGCCACTGGATAATAATCGAACCTTTAATATTCAAGGAAATCCAGCATTTGGTGAAGTTTTAAGTATTAATGATGAATTTGTAGAGCCAACAGACGGCGGAACCATTACTTATACATGGAGCCGTACAAAAGATGGCGAGACGGAAGAAATCGGAAATGGCAAAACCTATAGAGTAGTCAAAGAAGATATTGGTGCGACCATTACCCTGCGTGTATCAGCCAAAGAAGGTTACTCCGATGCTGTTAAGACAACGGAGACAGTAACAAAGGCAGCAGGTCCACAGGCACCGACACTGGCAGAACAGGATGATGAGGCGGACACCTTTACTTTTGAAAGTATCTATAAATGAGCAAATCTGAAATTTTACCAAAGTTACTTTAAATTGCCTAAAAATAAAGACATCACGCCTTTTTAGGTGTATACTGTTTCTGAACA
>SAAH01000020.1 GCA_009929525.1 Clostridia bacterium
GATGTAAAATGAATATATGGATATTCCTGATAACGATGTAAGGCTTTAAAACATGCAACTTCGCTCTGCTAGTGCTTGCATTATTCGCGTATCGATATTTTTATTGCTAATATGCGCAATGGCATTTTATTTATTTGATGTTTTGGTGAAAGCATTTTCATATAATATGCAAATAAATACTGTTATATTCTCATGCATTTTAATCGGAATATTTTCTGTGTATCAAAGAATTTTTTTGTTTAATAGAGAGTATTCAAAATTAATGAATTTTGATAAATTGTCTGAGTATGAAATAAAAAAATCTAAACTAATAATGCCGATAAGTTTATATATATCAAAGACGAATAAGACTATTTCTCAATCAAAGTTGCAAACCATTCTGTCAAGCATAGAGAAAAGAGTTGATGATTCTTCTGCCTTTCCAAGATATATTTCCGGAATACTTATATTTTTAGGGTTGCTTGGAACTTTTTGGGGACTATCTCACACAATAGGAAATGTGGCTCATATAATAGACAATCTCGGAGTTGTTGGAGGAGATGCGGCTGAATCGTTCTTAAAACTTAAAGACAGCTTGAAAATTCCTCTTGAAGGAATGGGGATCGCATTTGGGTGTTCATTGTTTGGATTGGCCGGTTCTCTTGTTATTGGTTTTTTAACTTCATCTAAGAAAAAAGTTGCAGATGATTTTTTAAATAAAGTTGAGGAGTGGATAACAGCACACACTGTGAGTTTTGATGTTGTTGATAATATGCAGGAATATCATGGAGCTGTTTTTTCAATGGGGCTTTTGGAAAAATCCATAGAAACAATGTATGCATTTCAAAATCAACTGAAGGAAGTTGAGGGCAACAGAGTGAGCTTGATGACAATGCAAAGAGAGGTTTCAAATAAATTATCAAAGTTAACAGAGGCTCTAACGATGCATCAAGATATAATAAAAACATTAGGAAAAAATCAAATAGATCTGCAAAATATAACCATGTCTCTCACTCAAAAAATGACAAACCCCGTTTGGGAAGAAATGGTTGAAAAACTTGACTCTATCGATAAAACAATTTCGGCGATGGTTCAAGAATCTGTCACTGGAAAAGAATACATCGTGGATGCCTTGGGAAAAGATATCAGAATGATTTCGAAAACATTATCTTCACTTATGAGAGAGTAAAAAAAAATGGATACATTTAGAACAAAATTAATTTCTATCTTAGAAAGACATGATAACATCAGAGATAAACTAAACACTTCTCTTGATCTAGATCAAAAAGAAATAACAAAATTATCCAAGGAATTTTCCGATATATCAGATTTATCTGATCAAATAAAAGATTTATTCTCCAAGGAAGAAGAATTAAAAAGCGCTATAGATTTGGCTAATTCTTCAGAAGATAAAGAAATAAGAGAAATGGCTGAAGAAGAAGTTCAGATTCTCAAAAAAACTATAGAGGAAACAGAACACAACATAAAAGTCTTGTTGTTGCCAAAGGATATCGATGATGATAAAGGAGCTATCCTTGAAATAAGAGCAGGAACAGGCGGAGATGAAGCCGGGCTTTTTGCCGGGAATCTGTTTAGGATGTATGAGATGTATTCTGCAATCAGGGGGTGGAAATTTGAAGTTTTGGAATTCAGTGACAGCGGAATAGGGGCTATCAAAGAAGCAAGTGCAAGCATCTCTGGAAAAGGAGCTTATGCTCGTTTGAAATTTGAATCAGGAGTGCACAGAGTGCAAAGAGTTCCAGAAACAGAGGCATCTGGAAGAATACACACATCGGCTGCAACAGTGGCTGTCTTGCCAGAGGTCGAAGAAGTTGATATTCAAATTGATGAAAAAGACCTTCAAATAGACACATATAGGGCATCAGGAGCCGGAGGGCAACACGTTAATAAAACTGATAGCGCCGTTAGAATCACTCATATTCCGACTGGAACTATCGTTGCAATGCAGGATGAAAGATCCCAGCATAAAAACAGAGCAAAAGCCCTGAAAATTCTCAGAGCAAAAATATATGAAGCAGAAAAGATGAAGCTAGCAGCCTCCAGATCTGAGACAAGAAAAACTCAGGTTGGATCTGGAGATAGGTCCGAGAGGATAAGAACTTATAATTTTCCTCAAGGAAGAGTTTCCGATCACAGAATTAACCTGACATTATATAAGATAGATAAAATAATGGATGGAACATCTCTGGATGAGGTTATTGACAAGCTTATAGAGTTTGATCAGGCCGAAAAGCTGCGAGGAGCTGATTAAAAAACAACACCACTGATAGAAAATCTGTTGTCTCTTTCTGTTGCAATAATACCGAAAATCAAATTATTGTAATCTAATCAAACTAAAAACACAACCGAAGATGCTTGTGTTTTAAAATTTTTCTCTTATAAAGCGCAAAAACTATTGTTTTTTTTCGCACACTCAACTAACATGAGATTGTAGGCTGTGTATTACAACCACTGATCGCTGCCAATTGTAAAGTTCAAAAAATTTTACAAAATACAGTTTGTATTAGCTTGTTTTTAAGGGATGTGCTTATGAGAAATAAACTTTGTTCCAATGATAAAACGAATTTGGAATTTAATAAAAATATTAACAGTGAAGATTTATTTTTAACTGTCTTAAAGAATTTAGATGAATTGGCCAGCTGCGAACCTTTTTGCATATTTTCTAGTTCGAATAATATTATTTTTAAATCAAAGGGTTTTTTAGAAATTCAAAAGAGAATGGATTGTTTAGATTCTGTAATTTGTGAAGAGCTTTTGAAAAATAATGTTGATTCTTTTGAGTATATGGATATATCCATATCTGCTAAAAAAATCATTACCTTTGATTGTGATAATAAATTGTTTTTTGTATTCATAAAAAAAACAGTAGGTTTTGAAAATAGTGAAGCTTATTCAATAATAAAATGCTGTCATGATATTATGGCGCCATTAAGAAATATATCAAATTTTTTACAAATAATTAAACTGCATTTAGATGATGTGAATGATAATTTTTGTAATGAGTATATAAAATATGCCATTGAAAATATTGAATATTTAGGAGGCTTTGCAATTGGAATGCTTCAAAAAAACAATATAGTTTCACATTCATGTTTTAATATAAATAAAGAAATAAGTAGATTGGAAAAACTTTTAAAAACTCAATTTGAAAAACGAAAATGCATAATAAAAGTTGAAAATGGTGATGTCAATTTAATTGCAGATTATTATCAAATATTCAGTCTATTTAAGAATTTAATTGAAAATGCATTAAATCATGCAATAACAAAAGATCGACTGATAATAACACTCTCAATTTCAGAAAATGAAGATGAAACCGTGACAATTTTGTTTGGTGATAATGGAGAAAAATTACCTAAAGAAACTGAAGATTTTATAAAGTTTCATTTGGAAAATGGATCAACAGGATCTGGCAATTTTGGAATTGCAATTTGCGGATCTGTGGTCAGAAATCATCTGGGGAAAATAAATCTTATTAATAGCAGCAGCGGATGTAATTATAGAATTATTCTGCCTAAATATAAAAGGAGTTAAAAATGAAAAATAATATTGTGGCTATGACAGTTATAGATGAATATATTGGGAAACAATTGAGGGAAAAAAGGCAAAAAAGAGGCTTTACTCTGGCAACTGTTGCTGCGCAAGTTGGGCTTTCCTATCAACAAGTTCAAAAATACGAGCAAGCTAAGAGTAAGGTTTCTGCAGCAACACTTTATAAATTTGCAAAATTATATGGAGTTAGTATAGATAAATTCTTTGATGGCATACCTGTTTCTGAATTTAGATTTCAGGGAAAGGATAATATTATGCAACGTATAGAAAGAAAAACTCTAAACATATTAATTGTTGAAGATAATCCAGGAGATGAAGCAATAACAAGACGAGCTCTGGCTTCATTTAATAACTTAAACATACTTTGTGTTCATGATGGAGTGCAAACAATGGAAGTTCTAAGATATAAAACTCTTTGTTCAGATTTCCCAAGGCCTGATCTGATTTTTCTAGATATTTATGTTCCAAGAAGAGATGGGTTGTCAATTCTAAAAGAATTAAAGAGAGACAATGATATTCAAGATATACCTATCGTTATGTTAACTAATAATGTTAATTCCGAGCTTATGGCTTCTGCATATAAGAGTGGAGCATCAGGATATATATGTAAATCGTTTGATTTTCTAACATTTAAAGAAAACATAATAGATTGCGTAAGATATTGGACAAGAGCGGTTGTGTTGCCTTCATCTCTACATTAAGATGGAGGCAACAGGGCCTCACTATAATCCAAGAGCTGTTTTTTGTTTTTCTATTATTTCTGCTTTGCCTTTTTTGGCATACTCTAGCAAAATAAGAAACTCTTTTTCTGAGAATGGACGCTTTTCTCCACAAGTTTGAATCTCTATTATGCCTTCGCTAGACATGATAAAATTAGAATCAACTTCGGCATTTGAATCTTCAAGATAATCCAGATCTAACGCCATTGCACCTCCGACAATTCCGCATGAAACAGCAACAACATGATCTGTTATTGGATTCTCTTTTATTTGTTTTGCTTTTATGAGATTTTGCTCAGAGCCGAGCATGAATGGGGTGATCACCCGTGAGTTTATTATAACAGTGGAGTTTTTATATTGCCAATAAACTTTCTATAAAGCTTATAAAATATTCAAAAACAGTCAAAGATAGGGCAGACCATGATCTCGCTGGTCCGCCCTATTTCTAGCTTTTACTACTATCAATTATTATGTTTTCTGACTATCCTGCGTAATGTCAAAGCCTCAAAGGTTAATCTCTCACATATGTCCCCTCAAACTCCGGCTGTACACCTCCCGTGTCCAGGGTGACCGACTGGAAATCCGCATTCATGGTATAGGTGTGGGTTCCGCCTTCCCATGTACACACCAGTGTATTCTCCTCTGTGACAGTTATGCTGGTATAGGGTATCGTTGACCTACCTAATGTAAGGTCATCTCCAATATCTGCTTTGATCACATTATTTTCTCCATACAACTCCAGGTCAATGGCATTGTTCAGCGTATACTTTCCCATGTAAGCCACAATACTCTGGGAAATGTTTGTCGGTGTATCAGAAGTTGTCGATGGAGTCTGTGCGGCACTTTCGTTGGAACCAGATGATGAATATAATGTAGTCCATTCAAATGAAACCGGACTGCCATATCCATCCATCATTGCCTGGAAATCCTCCTCAGACAAAGCTTCTTCCCCACTGTGATATGGGGTTGCCGGATCCGAAATGCTGTCATAAACGTATGTTTTGGTAACCTCAATAGAGTGTCCATCCGAAGATATTTTCGCAAAATTGATATCTGCATTTGCTGCTCCGCCAGAGCCATACAGATAAATCTCTCCGCCATTATAGATTTCAAGACGGCTTCGTTCACCCAGTGTACCCGGATCTATGGTCAAGCCTGCTGAATCCAATGTTTTCACTGTATGTTCTCCATCGTATGAATATATATCAATGATCGACGGTTGAGTGGATGAAGTGCTTGACTGCGTACCCCAGATCAATTCATCTGAACCATTTTGATCTATATCATAGTATGTATAGAGGATGTCACTTCCCCCGTACATATGCATCAGTGTTATGATATTATTGTTGATGTCCATGAGTGCTGTCTCACTGTTTTGCACGGAATAGGAGCTATCCTCGCAGGCACTTTTATACATATCAATGACACCGCTATATTTATCTTCGTTGGAAACCGGTGCTGGTGATACCGTATTATCCTCTGGTTCTGCTGTTTCCTGCGGAATTTCTGGTTGTGCCGGTTCGGTCTCTTCTGTTGTATCTTCCGATAAAGCCGCCTCTTCCTGAGTCGATTCCGTTTGTGCTGATTCTTTGTTATTGTGCGCGATGATTCCTATCGCTGTGCCGCCGCCAAGTGCTGCCACAGCTATGATTCCTATCACTACTTTTGTCACCAGCCCTTTCGCTGCCACACCAGCAGCGGCATGGGCTGCGCCTGTACCTGCAGCCGTTCCTGTGGCTGCACTTGTTCCCGTTCCTGCGGTTGTTCCTGTTCCTGTGGCTGCGCCTGTACCTGCGGTTGTTCCTGTTCCTGCGGTTGTTCCTGCACTCACTCCAGCAACCTCGCCCTGTCCATAACCATGTCCTGCTGCAAAATGCAGTACATTCTGCAGTACCGTCTGCGAAGGCATCTGTGCCGCCGAGACTTCCTGGCTTCTGAGCAACAGCAGCAAGAATGGGATCGGTGCCAGTGAGTAAAGTTTTGTTCCTCTCTTTTCCAGTTCTTTCACCTGGAATTCGATTTTCTTTCGGCCGTAATTCATGCGGCTCTTGACCGTATTCTCACTTACCCCGAGAATCTCAGCAATTTCCTTGACTGAAATATTCTCGTAGTAGTGCATTGCAACCACAACACGTTGTTCATCTGGAAGCGAATTCAGGATTTCCCCGATCAGTCGGGCCGTTTCTTTTTGGTCTATCACCACTTCCGGGAGATTTGCCGGGTTATCATCTTCAAAATCCAGCATTTCATCTGAGTCAGAAGACATTTTAGAAAACATCACTGGCTTTGTTTTTCGAAGATGGTCTATCGTTCTGTTATGTGCGATCCGCTTTACCCACGCTCTGAACTTTGCCGCATCCTGCAGCTGGCCCAAACTGCTGAATGCTTTCACATACGTGTCCTGACAAATATCAAGTACGATATCTTCTTCCTTTATCATACTTTTCACAGTACAGTACACATTGTTATATGTTCTGTTATATAATTCCGTCAGGGAATCCTGATTTCCCTGAATGGCACTTTGTATCAATTCCTCTGTAAATGTCTGCAATGCGCCGCATTTTCCACAAAATGTAGCTTCTGCCGGCACTTGCGCTCCGCATCTATAACACTTCATCCCTTTATCCTCTCGTAAAATGTATTTTCTACATCTTCCATTTTTTCTATATCTGCTCTTTCTTCATGTTCTGCTCTTCTAATATATGAAGGATTCTCTGCCATAACCGCTCCGCTATCTCTGGTGCAAGACGCTGTTCTTCTGCAAATCTCTGAAAGAATCTTTTAAAATCTTCTTCATCCAAATCCCATTACCTCACTGCTTTCTTCTATCATCTGGTCTACGTCCATGATCTGCATCCATTCAGAAAACAATTATCTCTGATATGAATTTGAAGCACATGAGTTTGCCATCTCATCTGTAATTTCCATATCCGTAGCACCTGTAATCATAATCGATTCCGGACACTGATTTTCCATGATCTGTGGTGCTGCCACTTCATTTCCTGATATGTCAAAAATATAGTAATAGTTTGTCATAAAATCTTCACTATAGCAAGTAATCATAAGTTGTGTCTCTGATAAAATGCTGATGGTCGGATTTTCTTTTGATGGATCTATATCCGCCATTTTCAAAGTCAATTCTGAACCATCTGCTCTGATGATCAATGCCTGATCAAAGTCTAAATCCTCTGTTTGCTTTTCCAATAAAATATAAGACTCTGCCGGATCCGCCGTATATACCCATGACATTTTTTCATACTCTCCAGCATACCCTTTAGCTGCGGAATAGTAAAGCCCTTTGCAGTATGCTGCGCCTTCATACAGCGGTGCATGGGTAGATGTATATTCATACCCTTTTACTGTAGACAGTTCGTCTTTTTCTTTTTGGACCAGCTCATTGTATTCCTGTGCTGCTGACACGATTTCATTGGTATCTATGGCTGCATCGTATCTGTTGTGTGCATCTGTGATCTTCTCTTCATATTCCAGCAGAACATTGTTATATGCTGTTTTCGCATCTTCACGATCTGCACTTCTTTCCTGAACTGCATTGTACTCATCCTGCAGTTCTGCTTCCAGATCTACTCCATCTGCCTTTGCCTCAGCCTCCATATGAGAGCTTACCTCATCAAATGCCTTCTCTTCCTCAGTCTTTCCACATCCTGTCACCATACTGCTGATCATCATTCCTGTCATTAATACTACTAATAATTTTTTCATTTTCTAATCCTCCATGATTTTATTTTTTAGCTATTTTCTTTGCTTTATGCTACCTAGACGTATGATTTGACATGGAGGTTTTATTTTTTGAAAATTTTTTTATTTTTTATTCGCTTTCTTTTATATTCTTATCAAATAGGATCAGTTCATCAGCATCATAATCATAGTCCAGATTCTCTACTCTAAGTGTTTGTATCACTTCACAGTTTATTTCTCCCTGATCCATTGTATATATGTAGGATTGGCCTCTCTGAGGGATTACAAGACGTCCCTTATTCATTACCACATCATAGATATACCTGGCATCTTCTCCCACCTGCTGGACGATCTCACCGTCTTTGTAATAATAGATATCACAGCTCTGGGCGGTACCCCCATCCTGTTCCACCGTGATGGGTTCCTGATACGACCAGAGTTTTACTTTATTATAATCTGCCCCGTTTTGAGTTGTCCAGCCTTCATCCTGCACCGTCATATCATGTACATTCAGGCTTCCGTCTGCCTGAAATTCCCAGCAGACATTCATCGTAGTACCGATCAAAAGGACAGGAAAATCGTCCGGACCCAGATCGACTATCTTATAATAAACATCTGCATTTTCCGGTTCATCCAGAAATGCTTCATATGCCTTTTGAGCTTCATCCTCAGGTGTGTCACTTCCATTATTGTTGGTTTCTTCACTCTCCTCGATGATTTCCTGGACATACGTTTGCTGCTCTTCTATCATCTGCCGATTCTCTTTGTTCATCTTCTCAACTGGAGCTTGTTCCAAAACTTCCTGTGCTTCAACGTATCTCGTCTGTACCACATATACATCCGACAGGCCGATGTATGCTTTAGCCTTCCTCGGCTGGATCTCAACCGCATCCTCATAAGCCAGTATAGCATCTTCATATTTCATTTCAGTCAAATACTTTTCTCCCAGTACCAGCTGCTGTTCATACTCTTTTTCATTTCCCAGATTAATAAAAATAAATACAGCAATAACCGCCAGTATACAGATGACCAGGAGCATTCCCAGCAAAAGATATGGCGATTTATATTTTTTCTTTCCCTGCACGTTGGCATGCTCCTGATCATTAATATTAAGGGGGCTTCCGCATCTCATGCAATATTTTGAACTGTTGTCATTTTCTGCTCCGCAATTTTTACAAAACATATGGTATCCTCCGGATAAATTGTTGCAACTTATGTCAATCTATCAGCTATGTGACAGGGAAAGCGGTTCATCTCCTCGCCTATAGTACACAATACTCTGGTTCAGTACATTTCTCAATCGGTTTGTCTCCGTTATCCGATTTTGCAGCATCACTTCTGCTCTGCGCATCTCATAGTTTGAATATGCCAGAATCCGTACCGACAGGTCCAGATTCTTGCGGATATCGTGAATCTCCCTCAATTGTATCTGTAATGCATCTATACCTCTGCTCAATTCTCCCACCAGATTCCGGCACTGATCCAGATCTATAGCAAATTCTGCCATTCCCCTGCTGCTTTGTGCCTTGGTAAGACGGGAAAATTTCTCCAGATACCTTTCATTTTCATTGGAAAAATCTCTCCATAAAGCATCCAGCATCGAGATTTGCTCTTCTCTATCTTTGGGTCCATCGGTCAGGACCGACGCCACTACATTTCCTGTGAACCAAAACAGAAGGGTATTCTTATAGTCATTTCCTGTTGATGTGTTCTTCTCGATATAACCATTAATGAGGTTTTTCAAACCGACTATCATACCATCCTGCAAAACGATCGATGTAAAATTCCCCTGATCATCAAAATCATTATATAACAACAGATTAAGCGAATAATGTCCATTTGGAAAGGTGCTTTCATCATTTTTAACGTAAATAATTTCTCCCGCGACAGGTGTCAAAAGGATATTCACGTAATCATTATAAGCTGCTATAGACTTTATCTTTCCTCTGTTTCTTTCAATTTGATCATGATATTTGGTCAGGAAATCTTCTCCGAATCCTTGTCCGTCAAAAGACACACAGTGATCCACTTTGTCCTCGCATATCACAGTCACATATTGAGCAAGGTTTCCGCCCTTAGAGTGTCCTGTCACCGTGAGATTGCTGTAATCCCTGCATTTATTCTCTACAAATTCCGCTGCCTTTTGCTGCAGCTCTGTGTCCGATATATATCCGCCTTCAAAATTATCGTACCAGGTGGAATACTGTCCCTGCGTTCCCTCAAACGCAACTAAGGCTTCTCCCGTCTCCGGATCAACAAAACAGGTGGCATAAAATGTCCCCGTATTCTCTGAAGCTCCTACTGTGAGATTTTTAAGAGTATCGCTGGAATTATTGATTTCCTCGATGAATCTGCGGGTTTCCTCCCGCCCCATTCCCATTCCGTTAAATGGATAGGACTCATCTTCTACATACTGTGCCAGTTTTTCAGTCAGTTCGCCGACAGTTGAACCCATCGGCTCATTACTAAGATCTGAATAATACATCAAATGTGACAATATCGCCAGCTCACGTTCGCCGATCCCAACCATTTTTCATCCCCCATTCCAGCTTTCCTATTAAGAACTCCTCTTATCATACAGAAAATGTCTTTCGAAACTCACATTTCCAATTTTCTTTGTCTTTCTTTTGATATTCTTTCAATCTATCTTCATATCTCATAAAGTCAATCGTATCATACAACTCCTGCACCACCTCATAAGCCTTTAATGTCATCTTTAATCCCTGCCTATACAACTGTGTTCCCAACTGCTCACATTTTCTTTCAAATTCCCGCTGTGATCCGTCCACTATTTCCTTATTGATCCCATTTAAAGGTGCCGGTGTAAAGACAAATGTATTCGACCATATCTTTCCCTGCAGTTTTACTGCCTCATCCAAGGAGCTTTCTTTTGTCAAATGATCATCAAAAAACGGGTTCTCTATCGAATGGACAAACACTTTCACTTCTCCAAATACTCCTCCGGCTGCCTTCTGCACTCTTTGTTCATATTCGTCCAGTACAAGCTGTGCAAAATAATTATCCCGATAAGTATACTTACTTTCTTTCCCGCTTCTTCTTATCACACTATATTCCTTTTGTGGATTCATGATATCCGAATAGAACCGAAGGATATCCTCCCCTTCCGAATAGTTCCTGACTTCAAGAAACAGAGGATAAAATTTCTCATCATATTTCCGTTCCAGAACCTGTATCAATTCGTCTTTCAGTTTTTCCGTATCAATTAATATTCGTTCCTGCATGTTACACCCCTCTACAGTCTATGAAAAACTCTATTTTATTTCCACAGGATACCCGCGAATTCATGTTCCAATTTTTGCAGATATCCTACCTTCGCTTCCAGACTGGCCGCTGCGGCCTTGACCTCATTTTCTGTTTCTCTGAGTTTTTGTATCTCCCGTTCCATCAGTTGGGAAAATTTACTGCCATTTGATCCCTTCCAACATGATGAAATCTGTGCCTGTATCGGTTCAAACTGGTTCTGACGGATGCAGCTAAGTTCCGCCTGCAGATTTTTCAGCCGTCTGATCTGATTTCCTGCTGCAGTAAAATCAACATATATTTCTCCCATACCGGTCTCCTTCTGTACAAATCCCTCTTCTCAGGATGTCAGCCATCCCTTATCTTTTAATTCCTGTATTCTGCTCTCCAGCTGCTGCATCGTATCATCACTTTTCCCGCTGTTTCTCACAGAAGCATAATATTCTTCCGCCTTTTTATAGTACGCTTCACACGTTCTGTAATCACGGTCATTTTCCTCTGTCTTAGTCTGGATCGTCAGTTCCAGCAATGCAAGCCGCATGTATACTCTGTAATCATCCGGATAAGCTTCCGCCAGGTCCAACATTACTGTCTCAGCTGCCATATGATCACCCTGCATCTGATACAAAAGAGCCAGATTCATATGATCATTGAATCCGCTGTCATTTTGCCGGGTCAATTCTTGATAACACTGTATCGCAAGTTCCATATACCCCGCACTTTTGCTGCTCTCTTCTTCAGTTTCGCCGCTGATCCCATTTTCCGAAAGATACCGGAGGCAGGCCGCTCCCAGAGCTCTTTTCACTTCCTGGATATATTCGTTTTCCACCAACTGCATCCCCTGATCCAGCACACGGATCTCATTTTCTGTCTGACCCAGTGCCCGGTAAGCCCGACCGCAAAGGATAAATGCTCTCGACTGCACATAAGAATCCGAGGTTCGATCCCATGTTTTTTCAAAATATTCCACTGCCTCTTCTGGATTATTTTCTCCCAAAGCTATTTCTGCTTTTACAAGATCGATCCCATCCTCCTCAAGCCCCAAAGCAATGGCTTCCTGCAGGATCGTCCCGGCATCCTGTGTCATCTTCATCCGTGCCAGTGAAATTGCATAATCCCTGTAATAGTCTGGATTGTTATCATCTGTTTTTATAACCTCCTGATAATATGGATTGGCATTTTCATAGTCATCCCGTTCGAAATAACTGTTGGCTATCATATATAAAATATCAGCTTTTTCCTTCTTTTCCCGCTTCAATACTGCCGTATATCTTTTGTTATTCAGCAATTCCACTGCATCTGATATGATCTTTTCGTAGTCTTTTGAGTTGGCTTCTCTGGCCAGCGTCTGGTACTCCGTCTGAAAACTTTCTCTGTTCTTTTCCCTTACAACACAGATTCCAACTATCACACCTGCAGTTAAAAAAAGCAGCCCGGCGGTATAAGTAACTGCCCGGATCCTCCTCCAATGCCGCAGTTCCAGATCCCGGTCCTTCATGTGCAGTATATCCCCCAGCATATCATCTGCGGTATGATACCTCTCCATGGGATTTGTTCTCATTGCTTTTTCTATGATCTCGAGCAGCTGATCCGAATAAGGCAGCTCATAGCTAGTGATCGACTGTCCTGCCACCTGTGGATCTGCCGGGCTTATCCCCATCATCAGATGGAAAAATGCTGCCCCAAGGCTATAGATATCTGTCCTCCCGTCCAAGCGGACCTGCATATAATTGCCGCCGCTGGAATATAGTTTATTTCGATATATCTGCTCTGGAGAAGCATAACTTGCACTGTATCCCGAGACATTTTGTGCTCCATCTCCTCCAAGGGAAATATTAAAATCGATCAGGCAGATATCACCCTCCCCGGTTACCATGATGTTCGCAGGCTTAATATCACTGTGTATGATCGGCGGGGTCTGTGTATGAAGATAATCCAGGACCTCACACAGCTGCCGCAGCCACAAAATGATCGTCTTCTCATCCACTCGGATACCATTTTGTATATATTTCATAAGATCATTTCCCTCGATGTAATCGATCACCGTATAGACCTCACTGCCAAGCTGGATAAAATCATACACCTGAGGAAGATAACGGTGATGCAGCTTCTTAAGGATATCCGCCTCACCACGCTCATTGATCCTTCCCACAAAATTATCTTTTATCTTCTTGATCACTACCTTTTTTTGAAGGCGAAGATGGCAGGCCAGATATATGATACCTGCCCCGCCCTCTCCGATTTCTTCTATAACTTCATAGGTATCCTTCAGCAATGTGCCCCTGCGCAGCATATTTTTACCTCTTTTTCCTTAATCTGCTTTCAAGATAAATCTACTCTATCACATCCGTTGCCAGGGCATCTGTCAGACTTTCATTGCTCGACTCTGCCTGTTCATACTTGTCAGCCATGGCTTTGAGATCTTCCACATGTTCTCTCACCATACCGTTCAACTGTTCAAAATCATTTTGCAGCAATGCAAATTTGCTGGCAAACTGCGCTGCTTTATCACCGGTCCATACTTCATTTGACTGAAAGGAATTTACCTTTGCAGTAACTTCATTTATAATATTGCTGATATTGGTTCCATGCGTCTGGAATTCATCGGCTGTTGTTCTTAAAACCTGTGAATTAACTTTTAAAGCTGCCATATCGATTCTCCTTTTCTTTAATAATTTCTGGTCTGGGCAAGGTCGCTGTTTGCTATCTCTGCATCATTATAGTTCTTCAGTATCTGAGACAACGCCTCTGTATATGTTCCCAGCAGATTATAGAATTCTACCATCTGTTCTTTGTCCGCTCCATATGCTCCTATAAACTTTTCTTTTGCTTCACCTTCCCACATTCCATTCAGTTCATTACATTTGTCTGTGAGAGCGTTGATCTCCTGACGTAATCTTTCTCTGTAATCCTCCAGTTCATTTATGTATGATGAAAACTGTCCTGCATCCACACTAAAATTTGCTGCTGCCATTGCATTTCCTCCTTTTTCTTTCCGTCTTTGATCAGGATTTCCTGAATCATTGTATTTGCTATCTGATGATGATACTATAACATTCTTCGCTCTGCTCCGGCTCTTTTCCCGATGAACAACAAGGTTAGACGGATAAACTGCATTTTATCACTGCCGGTTTTGTGCTGTTTCTATATTCTCAAGTTCTGCCCGGTAGACTGTGTCTGCCATCGTTTTAATTCCCTCTGCCAGTTCGGCAAGCCGGTCAGCCTCTTTTCTCACCTCATCCAGAAGCAGACCACCCTTTATCCCATATCTGCCCGCCGCATCCGACTGCCAGCTTTTTGAAATATCCTGAAATGATACTTCCAGTTGATCATCTGCGATACGTCTTACACTGGCTGCCACCTCGTTCAGCTTGTCGGCCTGCACTTTCGCACCATTATAATCCATATCGATCTCTGCTCTCGTCTTACTCATCTCACACCTCGTCAATCGATCACATCCATCGGAAGGCTCTCGATCACCTGATCGGATTTTGCCTCCGCCTCTTCATAGATTCCTGCCATCTGCATCAGTCTTTTGGGATAACCTTTCAGCAGTTCCACGGCTTCCGAGATATGCTTTTCTCCCTGTCTGTACTCTGTCCGATAGGAATCCGCTGCCTCTCCCGTCCAGTAAGCGCTGCTCCCCCCAATGATCTCTGTAAATTTATCAAATTCCGCCTGGATCTCACCGATAAGTATATCTGCCCGATGCGACTTATCGATCAATTCACTGCTGCTGACTTTTAACTGAATCCCTGCCATGCCATCATTTCCTTTCTCTTGTTTTTCAAAAAAACCTGCTTACCGGATCCTCCTGCGACGGGTCGATTTATCGACATGTTCGTCTCATCCGCTGCGTGATCAGATCTGTACCGCATCCACCGCCTGTGCAACTGCATCCTCGCAGGCATCATACCTCCGGATGGCAAAATTAAGGATATCAATAACTTCCTGAATGGCCCTCATCTGAGACTTCATCAATTCTATACTGTCTGCAACAGAAGCTGTCCATTCCTGCTTCGCCGCACCCTGCCAGGTTCCATTCAATTCCTCGTAAACCGCCGTCAGATCATTTAGTTTTGCTGTAAGATTCTGATAAATCCCCTGCATCGCATTCATATCCCGGTTCATGATCGCTGCATTTACCTGTATTTCTCTCATCCTATCATTCCCCCCACAAATCTTCTCTCGTACCTGCGAAATAATCATCAACGTCTATCTGCTGGGTCACACCCGCTGAAAATGATTCCTGTTCGCTCCACGTACTGACTTTTCCGTCTTCGATATAATTCAGGATATGATTTTCATTTTCCTCATAATACCCGCAGACTCTTTCCAGCACTGCTGCCATACTTTTTAATTTCTGCCTTTGTTCCTGGAGGTTGGTGATCTCCGACTTCAGCATCTGATCTATCTTTTCTTCCTGAAACACCGGAAGGAGATTCTTTCTCACCTCTTCCAATGCCTCCATCTGCTGTGTCATCGAAAGAAGGGCCTGATCCAATTGCTCCTGCTCTATGCGAAGCTGTTCTGCATTTACCTTCATTTCTTCCTCCTCCTCCTCTTTTTCCATCATACCTTATAATGAACATCCATGGATGTTTTCCTGACCAACGGCAGATTTGGGCCGACAGATAACGGGGTGTACCATTTACACCAGCATCAGTCTTTTTCCCGTATAGACTCCGCACTCCTGCAATGACTTATCCTTCGGCAATATGTGACGGGTTTGAAGGTCACACAACACAAAAGCTTTCATATCACCAAAAAATCCACACTGTTCCTTCTGACATATCATGCTGCACAACTCTTCCTGTACCATGGATACCTGTGCAGTCTCATCCACGTTGAAATCATAGGTACGATTTACTGATGGTACAAATATATCAACTAATACCATATTTCTCCCTCCTCTATTCATCCCCGGGATCCGGTTTTGAATTCTTCGAAAACATATCCAGATAATATTCAAGGATCTTTTCATGGTATGGATATCCGATCACCACTCCTCCCCCTCTTACGATGAGCCAGTCTTCCAGGGCTCTCTTCTCTACCAGGATGTATCTGTGCTTTTCCATATTTTTGCCACCATATCCGTCAATGATCAGTCCCAGTTTTTTATTCTTTCGGATCTGCTCCACGCTGTCTCCGTATTCTTCTTTATCCTGTTCCGTCCCCATCAGCAAAATAGGCTCGCTTTTCCAAATGGATGGTTCCGTTCTATAAATCGTTTTTCTTTGATAATTACTTTCTCGCCGATACTCTTCAAAATTCAGCTTCGAATGAGGATAGTAATTTTCCTCTTCAATTTCATGTAAGATATCTTCATAACTGCCCTGGTATACCACGATATGCTGCCTGTCCCATATGTTCTTTTCTGTAACCGTTGTCATCTTCCCTTTATAGAGAGTCTTGATCGGTTTGTTTCCTTCCGGTGCACAGATATTCCATATGCATGTCGCTTTCTTAATATTCTCCATCATTTCCCGCAGCTCATCGCATACCCGGAAACCATTTTCTTCTGTCTGAACGATCCCCTTTTTACTCATCTCAAAAAGCTCTCTAAGGACAGCTTTTTCATCTATATTTTGGTCAATATCCAGAGGGATCCCTTTATAGGAACGCACACCTATAAGTTTCATCAGGATCAGATATTCCCTATCCGTCAGACAAAATCTTTTTTCTATTTTTTCCATTTGCTGCCTCCCGATGTTCTATCATCGCTGCATTCCTACAGATTTTTTATTGTGTTCCGATAACTTCTTGAAAGCGGTATCATATGTCCGCCCTCCAGTTCTATGAGATTTTTTCCCAGCAATAACTTCTTGATCTTGTTTTTGTTCACGATATAGCTTCTGTGACACCGGACAAAATCATCTCCAAGAGCCTCATCCAACGAATCTATGGTCTCGTACACCGCATACTCTTCAAATCCCGTATTAATAAAGACTTTCTTTTCCCTCGCTTCAAAATACAAAATCTGATGGTAGGGAAGATAAGTTTTCCCATCCCTCGCCTCGATCACATAGACCTCGTCAGCCTTTTTATCTGTTTGTTCCAGATAGACCCGGAATAGTTCCCGGATCACCTCCACTGCCTCTTCCTTTGTATAGGGTCGAAGCAGCAAAGCATTGGGAGCGATCGTCGGTTTCAGATATACCATCGGCGATACCGACTCATCCGCGATCACCATCAGCATCATCTGCTGAAATGTTTTTCGCATCTCACCAAGCTTTGGGATCACTTCCACCTGCGTCACATCTACACAGGAAAGATCCAGCAGATCCGTCCCTGCCAGCTTTTCCAAAAATTCTGAAAGCTTATGGAAAAATAAAAAACGCCACTCATCATTTCCTAAAAAGGCGGCTTCATCCTTCATCATCTCTTCCAGCCCCTTGACTTCTTCCTTACAACTATCATAGGTCATGCAGGTTATCATGAAACCGCCTCCCTTCTGTCTTTATCTTGCAAGCGGTATCGCCGCCATCTGCGTTTCGGATTCCATTTCTGTCGGAATGTATCCCGTGCCTGCTTTCACGCTCTTGCTTTGCATCGTGTAAGACAGATAATCAAAGGAAAAGATCCTCTGCATATTGGTATTTCCTCCAAGATGGATCCCACATCGGTACCCAGCCATGTTCTCATAGAGCTTTTTGCCTGCCATGGCAGTATTATCATCCTGATTGATGCCTGCGAAAAAATAAATATTATGTAAACTTCCCTTTTCAGATATATTTTCCAAAAATCCCTTCATATCACCGACGCCTTCTGATGGATTCAGTGCCATATGAATAAAATCCTTCATGTTATCTATAAAGATAAACCAGGGGTTTGTCTGTGACATCTGGGCAAAAATCTCTGTATCTTCCAGATTCTGTCTGACCAGTTCTTTTTTCTTTTGATTCCTCTCTCTGAATATCGGTATCATATCTTTTAAAAATGCAAATAATTCTGAGTCTTTCTGCACATACCTTGCCCCCAACTCCCGGGCTGTCTTCTCCAGGCTTCCGCTGGTATCTATGACACAGATATTTGCTTCCTTCTCCTTCGCAGCCATCATACAAACCCGGAGCAGATTTGATTTTCCTGTTCTTGCTTTTCCTGAGATAAGATAGCAGTAGGTACGAGAAAGATCCACATCATATATCTCTGCATTTTTCATATCATAACCGATCGGGAGAAGTTGCGGATCTTCGATATGTTTCTGCACTTCTGGAAGTTTTATAAACTCTGACATGATCGGATTCTTCGGGATCTCCGGTATCCGGCGTGCCTGTTTTCCGCTCCAGGAAGCTTTCATTTTTTCACATATCCCTGCGATTTTTTCGATACGGCTATAATCATCTTTAGCCTCGACCGGCAATGCAGTCTGGAACTCCAGCAATCGCTCTTCCACTCCGATCAGTCCTCTTCCCTTCACACCAGTCTCCGGCAGCACATCAAAATGGATCGTGTGGAGCACGTCGCTGTACTGATACCTGTCAGCCATCTCCAGACAGATCACCTTCCGGAAGTTTTCTGCGATACGGTTAGGAAGCTCCGTCATACCGAACCCACCTGCCGTCACCACCAGATATACGCCAAAAGCACTGGCTTCCCTGGACAGTTTCATAATATTTTTCTCATAACTATTTCCTGTTTTTTCTCTAAAACCTGCATATTGGTCAATGGCAATGATGATCGCCGGAAGTTTTACTCCATATGTCTTTATATACTGCTGATAATTTCCGCCCTTTAAGATCTGCTTTCTCTCTTCCACCATCTTTTCTATCATATGGAAAAACTTCGCGATCTTATCAAGATCATTTTCATACATGATCCCGCCCACATGAGGTGCCGTTTCAAAGGCACTCATCACATGGCTGCTGAAATCTATACCATACAGGTTCACCTCTTCCGGCGAATACTTCACGATCAGTGCATAGAGCAGGGTCTGTAAAAATGTACTCTTTCCCGAACCAGCCGTACCACAGATCACATGATGACCGTAATTCAAAAAATCAACAGATACCGGCATCTGCGCCTGGTTTTCCGGATCATCTGCCAGACCAACACATACTTCCAGTCCACGCTGCCCATTTTGTCCCTTCCAATTCCTGTCTGGTGATTCATTTACCGATTCTTCTTCATAGAGATCATCCAACTCTTTCAGACATATCTTCCTTGAGAGTACCGGCAGCCAGAGTTTAAACTGCTCGTGGTATCCGGCACTTACTGCCAGCCTTTCAATATGTTCCACAACTGCATCCAACTGGGATTTTGCCTTATATTCCGGCAGGGCAATCCCCTTTCGTGCCGCTCTTTCCATAATATCAACAGCCATCTTCTCCCCGGATAATACGTGTTCATCCATGGATTGCTGATACAGCATGAGGAATTCACCCAGCTTATGTAAATTGTGTTCTGACCGGGCAAATGTATATCCTTTTTCCTGTAAAAATGAAAATATCGCATCAAAAAACTTCTCTGAAAATGCAGACCCGTCCTTAAGTTCCTGGCTTGTCAGAGCCATCTCACAAAGCTGTTTTTCCACAGCCTCCACGATATCTTTTATCCATTGCTTTCTCAGCTGCTCTTTTCTCCTGATCTTATTCCGACTTCCGATAAGTGCTGTTTTTCCGGTCATAGAAAGCATCTTCGCAGTCTCTGCATTTCCATTATCTGCATAGTTTTCATACTCTGCACCGCTGTAGCCGGACTGGAAAAGCTCATATAATTCATCATTTCCCACCTGGAGATATCCCCGTCCTGCCTGAGTGATATAAGCAGCATCCGGTTTGTGTAGCATATCCGTACTGTCCTGCCGGTCCTGTACCCGCAGGCAAAGGCGAAACTTGGCATTGCTCCGTATATTATCGTCCACCACACCGTTCGGCTTTTGTGTGGCAAGTATCAGATGTACACCCAGGCTTCGTCCCACCTGAGCCACGCTGATCAATTCCTTCATAAAATCAGGCTCTTCATTCTTCAGTTCGGCAAATTCATCAATGACGATCAGCAGATGAGGGATCGGAGTTTTGATCTCCCCATCTTTATACAGATGAGTGTATTGATTGATATTATTTACTCCATTTTCATTAAAGAGTCTCTGCCTTCTTCTGTTCTCGCTCTTGATAGAGACCATCGCCCGATGCACTTGATTACCCGAAAGATTGGATATATTGCCCATCAGATGAGGCAGCTTTTCGAACTGATTTGCCAGACCGCCGCCCTTATAATCGATGATAAAAAATCCCACATCATCCGGACTGAAATTAATAGCTAAAGAAAGCATAAAGGTCTGGAGTGTCTCGCTTTTACCTGATCCAGTCGTTCCTGCGATCACACCGTGAGGGCCATGATACTTCTCATGGATATCCAGATAACAATCTGCCCCACCGCTTTTTTGTCCGATCAGCGCTCTCATAGAATCATAATTTCGGTTCTTTCTCCATCGATTTTCGATCTGAAGATCATCGATATTCTTTATCCCATACATATCAAAAAAGCTGAGTACATTCGGGATTTCTCCTCCTGTTTCCAGTTGATTTACCTCGATTCTGGACAGTTTTCTTGCAAAGGTCTCCATCGTTTTCTCATCGATATGATCAAACGCTATGCTTTCCTGATCGTTTTTTTGAGTTCCCACAGAATACATTCCCTGAAAATACGTGTCATTTTGGATGATGTACTCGCAGGAATTTGGAAGGTCCTCATACCTCTCGGCAAGAAGGATCGTCGTGATCCCATATTCTTCCTTGGGATGAAGCAGATATTTTGAAATAAGCTCTCCTTCCAGCTGCTTCGGATCTGTGACCACCAGCACATAATATGGCAGTATATTATCTCCCCGGTCTGATTTGTTCTCCGCACGGCTCCGGATCACCGATGCAAGCTCGTAAAATACCTCCGTCATATCTAACTGATTGTCTGCCACATACCGCACTTTCCGGTCAGCAGACCATACGTGGGGAAGCCATTTGATACAATCCATGCTTTGGGCTTCGACGCTGTTTTTGTGGTTATATACCACACAGATTTTCACATCTGTATAACAATTGTTGGCTGCGATCTGCGTCAGAAGGATCCTGCTGATCTGAAAAGCACCTTTCTTCTCTCTGCCCCCTATCACACCGATCAGCTGCTGTTTTTTAAGATCGATGCCTACCGGCACTTCACTGAGATATGAATACCGGTTCTTGATCGTCTGCGGATGATCTGCAAGGGGATCTTTTTCCACTGTAAATCTTGGTTTAGCCACCTTGATCTCACACTGAAACGGCAGGATTCCGATCCCTATTCTCTCATATAAAAAATCTCTGTGTGTGATATTTCGATTCCACAAATACAATGATTTATCATCATACGTACTGCTGGTGAGTGCAGAAGGATACATCTTCTGCAGCACTGCTTTATTTTGTTCAAAGCACAGTTGGATCTTTCGTTCCTGCTCCTGCAGATACTCCTCGTATGCCTTTTGTCTTTTTTTCTTTTCCTTTTCATTTTCCTTTTTAGCGCTCCTGAGATTTACGATCCCCCAGATACTCCCGATAAGTGCCGCAGATATCGCAGTCACAAGCCCGGTATACATGAATACGGAACTGGTGCCGCCATTTTGTCTCGAAGCATAAACTGCCAGAAGACAGCCGAGCATCATCGGGATCGCCATGGTCATGGATGGTCCTATAGTCAAAAGAAGGGAGCGCTGTTTAAGTTTTTGTTCATTTGGCGGTGGTTCGATCTCTATTTCATTTTCTATGATGGGATCCATATTTCTTGGGACTCTGTGGAATATCGTTCCTGCATTTTCTTCAGCTTCCGCCTGTGCGGAGTCCGGGATATTGCCCATCCCATCACTTGATTCCAGTCTGAGTTTGTCGGGATTTACTTTGGCACCGCTTTGTAACAGGTCGATTGCCAGGTATCCACCCAGATAAACCATATGGCATCCCAGCACATTGATAAAGTCTCCAAACTGCAGCACTTGTTTTTCGTGGACACGCAGTTCATTGATATAGACTCCATTTTTGCTCATATCATACAGGGTACATTCCTGATTCCGGTACTCCAAACGAGCGTGCTCCTTAGATATCGTCTTCATGGAATTATAGACGATATCTGCCCGCGGCGAATACCCGATCAGGATCGAGGGATTCAATATTCGATATTTTTCATATGGGTAAAATGAGAATCTTGTAATACGGACCAGAATTGACAGTCTTCGTCCTTGTTTAGAAATGAGCATCCAGAGTTCCTTGTCCCGCAGCATCCCATCGGACGCAGCCGGACTATCCTCGCCTGATTCATCGGCCTGATTCTGGCAGACAAGGTCATACTCCTGATTTTTCGAAAAAAACCACTGACTGTTCAATGTTTCAAGGGTCAGCGTGATATCTTTCTCAAGTTTGAACATATCTTTGTATAAAATGATGGATATATCCGTATTATTAACAGCCGGAAGCAGATATTCCTTGTATGCATCCTGACTGTACACCGAAATCACATAGTTCATATGTACCCCCCAATCCAAGATAAGAACCCGGGCTTTTATCTTGATTTTTCTCTGTTCTTTTATTCACTCTTTTTCAGGAACACTCCTGCGTCCCTGCTGCACACGACACACCAATTATGCTGGTATAGACATGTCCTATGCAAATCTATACTTCCTATTATATCCAACAAACCCGAAAGAAACAACTGTCATTTCCCGAATTCATGCCTCGATCGCTAACACGCTTCACGATCTACATAAACTGCACAAAAATACCGCCAGGATTCCATAACAGGCGTCTCTTGGCGGTATCTTCTCTCTATATATAATATTCCATCGTCCGGTCACTCTTCATATTGAATATCTCAAATATCTTATCCCTCGCCATGATAAATTCATCTGAAGTCCTATCCCTGTCATGTCCCAGCTGGATATTGACAATGCTCTTGATCTTACCCGGATTCGGTGTCATGACCACGATCCTGTCTGCCAGAAAAACGGCTTCCTCGATATCATGTGTTACAAATACGATCGTCTTTTTTTCCTCCGTCGATAATCTTCTCACATCATCCTGCAGCTTCATTCTTGTTATCGCATCCAGTGCGCCAAATGGCTCATCCATGAACAATATTTCCGGCTCCACTGCCAGGGCCCGGGCGATCGCTACTCTCTGCTGCATACCGCCGGAAAGCTGATGGGGATGGCTTTGTTTGAATTTGCCCAGGCCGACCAGTTCGATATAGTGATCCGCAAGCTGTCTGCGCTGCTCCTTGGGGACTTTCCTTTTTTCCATACCCAATTCCACATTTTTCTGGACTGTACGCCATGGAAGCAGCCCATAGTTTTGAAATATCGTCACATACTTGATATCCGGCTGTTCCACATCCTGACCATCGATATTTATACTTCCCTCTGACGCTTTCTCAAATCCTGCCATGGCATTAAGCAGCGTGGTTTTTCCACATCCTGACGGGCCTAAGAGGCATATAAACTCTCCTTTTTGAATGGAAAGTGACACATGATCCAAAGCCTGGAACAGTTCTTCTTTCTGCTCGTACCTTATCGATACATCCTTAACTTCTATGTACATGCCATATGCCTCCTTACCCTCTCTTACTGTATTTTACGATGCCAAATCCCCACGTTGCTGCCGCCCATCTTTCACATAATCCCACCACTACATCAAGTATCAGCCCTACCAGTCCAATGGTGATCATGACAGCCAACAGTGCATCTGCACGAATACTGTTTTTGGCATCCATCACGAGAAATCCCAGTCCCGTCTGAGATCCAACCATCTCCCCCGACACCAGAAATATCCAGCAGGTACCGATCGCCATATGAAGGCTGCTTGCTATCTGAGGAAATGCCGCAGGAAATACGATTTTTACCAGCGTATGAAACTGTGACATCTGAAAGTTTTTCGCCACTTTCAGATACACCGGCTCAACGTTATTGACCGCTGAAACCGTTGACAGCAATATAGGAAAAAAACCTGCAATAAATATGATCACGATCGCCGGCAGATTCCCGATACCGACCCAGAGAACGATAAATGGAAGCCACGCCACTGGAGCGATCGGCCGGATCAGCTGCACCACCGGATTGACATAGGCAAATGCTCTGGTAAACCATCCAAAGATCAGTCCCAGCACCACTCCCAAAAATGCTGCCGCAAAGTATCCGATCAGAAATCTCACCATACTCGCTCCCATGTGTCCAAACAAATTGATGCCCGACGCACTCCCCCGAAGTCCTGTAGTAAATAATTCTCCAAACGCTTCTCCCACCTTCAGCGGTCCCGGAAACAGTGCAGGATTAAACCCTCCGCAGGCAACTGCCAGCTGCCAGATGATCAATAATCCAGCAAATGAAATTACGATCCGTTTGATTGATTTTGCCATAATAATCTCCTCATATTTTTATTCATCCTGATATACAAAATCCTCGTAAGTTGGCGGATTTGCATTGATCCCATATTCCTTTACCTTATCTGTCAGCGTCTGATATGCTTCCCTGGTGATTTCCAGATCATCAAAACGGATCCACTGCAGCGATGTCTCCAATACCTTTTCATCCTGTCCCAGATACTGGCCCGCTATCCGTTTTGCCTCTTCTTCCTCCAGTGCCTTACCTGCTTCTTTGTATCTTTCTATAAGGGTATCTGTGACCTCTTTATTTTTTTCAATAAATGCACCTGTCAGCACCAGACCACAGCACAGCGAATCTTCCCAGAGTTCTTCCGAATTATATAGAACATGGCCAAATCCCTGATTTACTGCCTGTGCGCCAAAGGGTTCTGCCACACAATAACCGGCGATGGCTCCGCTGGCCAGTGATGATGGCATCTCCAGTGGAGACAGCTGCACCACTGAGATATCTCCAGCCGTCATACCCGCCTCTGCCAGCATATCATTCAGCAAAATGTTGTGGGATGACTGGGTATGAGGAATGGCAAACGTCTTTCCCTTCAGATCTTCCGTGGAATTGATCTCATCCGAGACGACTATCACATTTCCATCTTTATGTCCCAACGCAGCCACTTTCAGATCTATCCCCTGGCTTACCGCACTCATTGCCATTTCGATCAGTACGGAGGCTCCATCGATCCGCCCCGTATTCAGTGCATCGGTAAGATCTGACCAGGAACTGAACTTTTGTAACTCTATCGTTATCCCATCGCTTCCGCTGTCCAAAAGCTCCTTCTCTTCAAATACCGGCAGTGCATGTGTGATGGGAAGATACCCGATTTTTACTATCGTGCCTTCTTCGCCGTCATCTCCATTGACTGATCCATCTCCACTGGCCGATACATTTTCACTGGCCACTCCGGCTCCATTTCCACTTCCCTGGCAGGCTGCCAGGCTCACCACGAGCAGCCCACTAAGAATAACGCCCACTATTTTTTTCCATCTATTCATTATCAACGCCTCCTGCTATTCATCCTGTCATTATCTGCTGCTAGTCCCAGCCAAGTGCTTTTCGTTTTGCTTTGATATCCTCTACGATTTTTTCTCCCAATGCTGTCGGATCCGTATCTACATGCATTACCGAGCCCAGTGTTTCTCTGGTTCCTTCCTTCAGAAAATGGATCACATTTGCTGATCCCTGGATCTGTGCTTCTACACAATGGTAAGAGTTGATTCCCATCAGACGGAATCCAAGAGCCGCATCGATTCCTTTTTCATTTCCCCATTCCGGAGAAGTGAACCCATACGGCATCTCATAGATATCTTTCCCAAGAGCTCCTGCCACACCTGCAAATATGCCTGTTGATCTGGTGTTATCGATACATTCTCCCACATGCCACACAGGCGGAAGATCCGGCTTGAGAAATCCTTTCAGACCTTCCCCTGTCTTTTCGTATGCGGACACCGTACAGTATCCCAGCTTCATCAGCGGAAATGCCGCACATCCATTGGTCAGGATCAATACGTTATTTTTCAGCAGTACATCCGCCACATCGATGATCGTTTTTTCGTACAGCACCTTGGGATTATTGCATCCTACCATATTTACGATGCCTAAGATCTGACCACTCTTCAGGGCATCTGCCAGAGGCTGCATGCTTCCGAACCGTTTATGTACATATTCTACCGAAAAGCCCACTTCTGCCTCCACTTCATAAGGTGGTATAAATACAGGCACTCCCTGTCTGTTTTCAAAGCTCTCGATAGCTCTTTCCACTATCTTTTCTGCGATTTCCTGCGTTTCACTGATATTGCTGTGATGGTGGTCATATGCCATATGCTCCGCTCCCGGAAGGCGGGCAGAATCGCTGGTGGTCACCACCGTTGTCTTGTAACATTTTGCCACTTCCATGATCGATGGAAATACATCCTGCACATCTGCCACCCAAAGATCCAGTGCACCCGTACCAAGAACCAGTTCTGCTGTCACTGCATTAGAAAGTGGTATTACTCCTGCATATCGATACATTGCGGCAAGCCCGGAACAGCAGATTCCATAAAAGCGGATTCCTTTTGCACCTTTTTCCTTTGCCAGATTTTGGTACTTCTCACTGAGCCCTGTCTTTACGATCTGACTCACCAGTAACGGAAGATGTCCATGGACTGCTATATTTACATACCCCTTTTTCAACGCTCCCACGTTTACTTTTGAGGTTACTCTGTCACCTACACCAAACAAACTGTCTGTTGCGATATTTGCCGCTACCACGCCAGTAAAAGTAAATGCCAGTCCGCAGCGGAGAAACTGCTGCATGATACTTTTCCAGTCACCATCCGTTGCACACCCTGTCTTGTGATACGCTTCGAACACTTCATGATATGCACTGATCGGAAGGATATCCAGCTTCTTCCACACTTCCTGACGCTCTGCCGGTGCACATGCTTTGATCGTCTGGTATTCATCCGGCTCTGTTCTTGAAAGATCCTCCAGCAATACATTTGCCAGATCTATAGCTATTTTCTTAACGCTTCTGTGTTTTGTCTTTATCCCAAATGCCTGTGCCATCGCCTTGACTTTGTACCCACCGATGATCGGAACATCCAGTTTTCCTTCCGCTGCCCATTTGAGTGCCAGTATCACCTCTCTTGCATGCATGCCATGCTGTGCTGCCCCTGCTGCTGCCGAGCGTAGAAGATTCCTTGCTACGATCAGGTCTGCGTCTGCACCACAGACCCCTTTCGGACTCTTCGGTGTGATCCTGCAGGGACCCATATTACAGATCTTACAACAGATACCCGACAGGCCATAGCTGCACATCGGCTTTTGCTTATCGAATCTGTCAAATGCGGTATCAGCACCGATCTGTTCCATATTCAGCATCATCTGCTTAACTGCCGGATCCGGAGTTTTATCTAGAACATCCTGCTTTGATGGAAATGTTTTTTTATATTCTGCTACTGCCTTCATATAATCGGCGGTGAACTCTGCTTCATGGAAATGTTCATATAAGTTTCCATCTTTGTCCAGGTGAGTATGGGTATGGGTGTCTGCCGGGACGAGGACTTTTGGTACTCCATGGTCATCGAAACCGATCAGGGCCCTGTGTTGGTGGGGTTTATCCTGATGTCCTTTATTTTTATGTTCTTTATCTGTATCCTCTATATATTCTTTTTCCGTATTCATAATAATCTCCTTTTCACATTTAACCTATCAAATTAGTAGGATTATAGCATCCAAGTTTTACCATGTCAACTTATATCCGTGGAGATAATTGTATTTATTATAAAACATAGTTATTTACTATGTTTTATTTCCGAGAAAAAGAGCTGCCGCACCGCTAAGCACGACAACTCTTTTAATTGAATTCCATAATTACCTTGGCTGATAATTTGTCATAACTTTTTATTCCAAGACGGAAGATACATCTCCACATCTTTTCATTTCCATCCGAACCGTTCTCTTAGGATCCACGACCTGACAAAACTGGAGATTTCCCATGGCGCTAAGGAGCATACCTGCCTCCTCAAAGCTCATGTCTTTCTTTCTCATAACGATCTCCGTCATATCACGTACTGCAGTAAATACCGCCTGTTCCACATCTGCGTCGGATGCAATCGTATAATAAGACTCCTCATCCTCAAGCATCGGATTCTCGATAGACTGGCCTTTTACGACCTCTACCGTAACGGTAACTTCCGCCGGGATCTCCAGTCCGGTCACCATGATTTCTCCATCTCCCATGCATGCATGCACATCCCCCATAGCGAGAAGTGCACCCTTATGAAATACTGGAAGATAGAGAGTTGCCCCGGCAGCAATCCTGGTATTATCCATATTGCCGCCATGGCATCCTGGCTCTCCACACGGGATCTCACCTTGTTCCGGTGCTACTCCGATCACTCCGATCATAGGTTTACAGGGAATCTTGATGTCCGGTCCAAACTCTGCTACCCCATCATGAACCGGAATCTGCTTTAACACACCTTTCATTACCAGCGCTCCAAGCACTCCATTATCAGGGATTGCTGCCATTGTTCCGCACTCTGCAACCTTTATATCCTCTATCTTGATCTTCAGGATATCGCCTGGTTCTGCTTCTTCAATGTATACCGGACCAGTTGCCGGATTGATCGCACTCCAGTCGAGAGCATCCAAAACTGCATCTTCTCCTAAAAGCTGATTATTGAAACAGTCTTTTGTGATAAATGTCATTGTTGTGCCGCTGTTAACTTTAGCCGCCGGCTCGTTTGCTGCCGACATTGCGTAAATTGTTTTTCCCTGTATTATCATAGTCTTATCCCTCTTTAGCAACAGTTTGCCTTATAGACAAACTGTTGTCCTTTTTTTATTCTACTGTAATATTCTTCACATAGAAATTCCAGAACCAGCTGCCTGTCAGCTGAGATATGCCTCCGGTAACACGATCATTCACACCGAACATCCAGTTCTGATGTGTCCAGATATAGTTAGGAACTTCATCATTGATAATATCAAGTGCCTGGAGCATCAGGTCTGTTCTCTCCACATTATCAGTAGACGCTGCCTGATCTGCCAGAAGTTTGTCTACTTCTTCATTACTGTATGCACAGGAGTTAGATCCGCCGTCACCAGCATTTGTGCTCATGTACAGTGGTGTAAGTACGCCGGATGGATCCGGGAAGTCAGATGACCATTCAAAGATACCGATATCATATGGACGTACACCATTTTCGTCAATTCCTGAACCAAACTGAAGAGAAACTACTTCATCATTAGATACTTTTTCAATTGTTGCTTCGATTCCAATCTGTGCCAGCTGCTGCTGAACGATCAGTGCGATGGAGTTCGTGATGGATTTCTGGTCTACCGTGATGGTACATGTAAATCCATCCGGGTACTCAGATGCTGCAAGACACTCTTTTGCTTTGTCGATATCGTATGCATAGTTTTCACATGTTTTCTCATATTCCATCCATGTGTCTTCCTCAAAGAGGAACAAACTTTCAGGAACTGGCATTGCATTCGTGTTTGTACCAAACTCTTTGATCACGTTTTCTGCCATACTGTCGTTATCCAGCGCATACGCGATAGCTTTTCTTACATTTACGTCATCAAATGGTGCTTTCGCACAGTTAAATGAAAGGAACTCAAGTCCCATAGATGGGATAGTCAGAAGATCTACTCCCTCTGCTTTTTCAAGGTCACTGAGCATATCTACCGGCTGGCTTAAGTTGATATCGATCTGTCCGGATGTAGATGCCATAACTCGGGTAGTATCCTCCGGGATGATCAGGAAGTTAATGTTCTTGATCTGTGGTTCGCCAGCATCTTTATTCCACCAGTTTTCATTATAGCTCATAGTGATCTGGTTGCCAACATCCCATTTCTCATATACATATGGGCCAGTTCCCAGGACTCCGCCTGCTGCTGTACCATAATCATCCGGATGTGCTTCTGCATATGTTTTGGAATGAACCATACCTGCCGTTGTAGCAAATGTATGTTTCCAAAGTGCATCAGGCTGTGTCAGTTTAACTGTAAACTGCCAGTCACCAGTCTGCTCAACACTTTCCACGCTGTCATACATCCACAGAAGATAAGATGCAAGATCAGGATCCTGATATCTTTGAACAGAGAACATAACGTCGTCCATTGTCATCGGTGTTCCATCTGAAAATGTAACATCATCTCTTACATTATATACATATGTTGTAGGATCAACTTCTTCCCAGCTCTCGCAAAGATATGGCTGAAGTTCATCATTTTCATCATAGTATAATAAGCTTTCTGTGATCTGTGATACTACCGGGTTTGTAGTAAAGTCATATGCAAATGCAGAATCCAGAGAAATAATGTCTGAATATAAACCAACATTCAATGTATCACTGTCACCCGCTTCTACTGCTGGTGCTTCTGTTGATGCTTCTGCATCTGTTCCTTCTGCCGCTGCGTCTGTACTGTCTGTACTTGCTGCTGCATCGCTGTCAAAGGTACTTCCGCCGCAGCCTGCCAGCATCGAAGATACAAGGCCTGCTGCCAATAAAATACTTAACATTCTTTTCTTCATAATCGTCTCCTCCTAGACTTTTATTTCGAGTACTAAACTAATTTCTGCTCTCTTACAAATGCCTCTCCGAGTTTTGCAGTATTGATCACATCATCGATACTGATCACTCCGATGGTAGTATGGATGTATTTTTCAGGAATAGAGATTCCTCCTGTAAGTACACCCGTGTTGTTATATATCATAGCGCAGGCATCTGTGCCGCAGCTTAGTACTGCCGATCTTTGATAAGGGATGTTTCCCTCCTCAGCGATTCTTGTGAGTTCTTTTACCATTTTTCTTGGAACCATGATCCCGCTGCAGCTTGATGGAGTCCAATCAAAAAGTTCGATCATCGGTCCCTTTCCTGCATAGGCCCGTCCTGCTGACGGATTGATCTCGCCATGTTCTGTGGCAAGTCCCACATCTATACAAAGTGCCACATCCGGATCGATTCTTCGAACCAGGGCAGAAGCACCTTTTAATCCCAGTTCTTCCTGAACAGTTCCACAGGCATAGATACTTGCTTCAAGCTCCACATCCTTCAAAGCTTCCATGAGCAGGATCATAGAAACACAACTGCTTCGGTTATCTACTGCTTTTCCACTGAAATATTTTCCATTGAGTACGTGAACCGGTTTTTCGATATTTACCAGATCACCCTCTTTGATTCCCATGGCTCTTGCTTCTTCAGGCGTCTCTGCTCCCACATCGATCTGTATATCTGCAAATGAAAATCCTGCACTTTCTTTTCCTATGGACTGATGGATCGGCTTTCCGCCTCCTGTCACACCGTATACCGGACCGTCATCTGTATGGATCGTCATCACCTGATTTACCAGTACATTTGGATTATGGAATCCTACAGGAAGGATCGTAACAAATCCATCATCTGTAAAATCACAAACCATGAATCCGATCTCATCCATATGTGCCGTCAGCATGATCTTTTTCTCCGGATTCTTACCTTCCTTTACAAAAACTGCATTTCCCAGAATATCGGTGAAACTTCTGTCAGTGACAGGATCGAGATATTTTGCAAGCGTTGCTGCTACTGCTTCCTCATTTCCTGATACCCCATTGATCTCATCAAATTCTTTTAATAACTCAATAACTCTTTCTCTATTCATTTTATCAGCCTTCTTCCATAAATTTTTCTGCTGCTTTTTTTGCCTTGTGGCATGATACCCAGTGTCTGTCTGCCACCCGGTAAAGTGGTGGGATCTTTTTATTGCAAAGTCCATCGATCATCTCCGGACATCTGGTACAGAAACGGCATCCCTCCGGGATCTCTGTTGCATTTGGCACTTCACCTTCGAGGACTGCATGATCCTTTACCTCATCCGGATGATCCTTAGGTTTGGATGCTATCAATGCTTTGGTATATGGATGCATGGTGTTTCCAAATATTTCCTCAGTTACACCGATCTCAACCATTCCACCCAGATACATGACCAGTACGCGGTCACAGATATGTTCTACAACAGTAAGCTCATGGGAATTGAACATCATGGTCAATCCCAGTTCATCCTTCATATCATAAAGCAGGTTCAGGATCTGTGCCTGTACCGACACATCCAGTGCAGATACTGGCTCATCTGCCATGATAAAGCTTGGATTCGGGATCAGTGCACGCACGATAGCAAGACGCTGCAGCTGTCCGCCACTGAGTTCTCCACTTCTTCTTGACAAAAGAGATCTGTCTAAGTTTACATAATCTACCAATTCATAGATACGCTTCTTCGCATCCTCCTCCGGCATCCCATAAAAATGTGCCACATCCAGCAGTGCTCTTTTTAATGTCTGCTTTGGATTAAAGGAAGAATATGGATTCTGGAATACCATCTGCATATCTTTTCTCAGTGTTACCATCTGTTTTTTATTATTCTTTATGATGGATTGGTCTCTGAAAAGGATATCTCCTTCTGTTGATTCGATCAGCTTCAAGAGGCATCTTCCCAGAGTTGATTTTCCACATCCACTCTCACCTACAACTCCCAGGTTTTCACCTTTGAAGATGTTAAAGCTCAGATCATCCACTGCTTTTAACAGGATAGGTTCTTCCTTTCCCTTCTCCCTTTTAACGCCCACTGGATAATATTTTTTTAAATGTTTTATCTGAAACAGTTTTTCCATATGCGTTCTCCTTATATCTCATTTCCCTTATGGCATGCGAACCGGTGAGTATCGGAAACGCTCTCCAGAGAAGGTTTATTGTTCCTGCAGCTATCATCAGCATACTGACATCTTGGAGCATATGGGCAGCCGATGATTTTCTCCCGAAGATCTGGTGGTGTGCCTGGTATGGTCACCAGCTTTCCACCTCTTTGACCGCTTTTTGGAATACTGCGGATGAGATCCTTTGTATATGGATGTTTTGCATTGTCAAATACTTCATGTACGCTTCCTGATTCTACGATGGTACCGGCATACATAACGGATACCGTATCACATATCTCAGCTACCACACCAAAGTTATGGGTGATGATCAGGATCGACATATTTCTCTTTTCTCTAAGATCCAGAAACAACTGCAGGATCTGCTCCTGAACAGTAACATCCAGCGCCGTAGTAGGCTCATCTGCGATCAGAAGTTCCGGCTGACAAGCCACTGCCATAGCGATCATAACTCGCTGGAGCATACCACCGCTCATCTCAAATGGATACTGATCGTATCTCTTCTCCGCCGGATAGATCCCCACGTCTTCAAGAAGCTGATATACTTCCTTCTTATAATCTCTCTTTTTTTCCTTACTATGGGCAGTGAATACCTCCGTGAGCTGCTGACCAACTGTAAACAGTGGATTCAGGGAAGTCATTGGATCCTGAAATATCATAGATATTGCATCTCCCCTGATCGCCTGTATTTCCTTTGGTTTCATCTGGAGAATATCATTATCATTGTATAAAATCTTTCCATTATAAAGCATTTTTCTCTCATCATGGAGTCTGAGGATTGATTTTGCTGTCATGGATTTTCCGCATCCGCTCTCTCCTACAAGACCATGGATCTCGCCTTTTCCAATATTCAGATTGATATTTCTCACCGCATGGACAACGCCTCTAGGTGACATGAGATTCACTTTCAGGTTTTGTATTTCAACGGTATTATTACTCATTTTCAGCACCTACCATTCTTCTAAATTTTTTCATGGATGGAAGTTTTCTCTGAGATGGATCCAGATAAGCTCTCACACCATCACCGAAAATATTCAGTGCCACTACAGTAATGATGATCATGATACCAGGTGCGATGGAAACCAACGGTGCGGAAGTGATAACGATTCTTCCATCTTCCAGCATCGCCCCCCAGTCAGCAGTCGGTGGCTGTACACCAAGTCCAAGGAAACTCAGACCTGCCAGGTCGAGGATCGCATAACCGATATCTAGCGTCATCTGTACAATCAATGTTCCGATACAGTTTGGAAGTATCTGTTTCATCATGATATTCAAGTTAGAAAATCCGATGGAATGACAGGCTTCCACGTAAACCTTATTTTTTTCCACAAGTACCATGGATCGGGTCAGCTTTGCAAGCATAGGTACATATACGATACCAAGAGCAAGTACTGAGTTAAATACTCCTCTTCCAAATGCAGATACAAAGATAAATGCAAGAAGCAAGGACGGAAATGCCAGGATGATATCTGATACTCTCATGAGGATAGAATCAACTGCTTTTCCATAGTAGCCTGCCAGCATACCGAAAGGTATTCCGATGATGGCAGAGATCACAACTACTCCGAAAGCACTAAGGATCGTTGCTCTGGAACCGATAATCAGTCGTGACAGTAAGTCTCGTCCCGTCTTATCTGTTCCAAGAAGATGCTGCAGGGACGGACCCTTTAACATATTTGCAAGGTCAAGAGCATTTGGATCATATGGTGCCAGCTGCTCGGAGAATATGGCCATGATGAGGATTCCCAACAATATAACAAGGGAAATCGTCACCGGCACAGTGAAAAAACTTTTTAATTTTCGTTTTGTTGATGCTTTGATTTTCATTCGTGTTCTCCTTCCTATGGTCGAAAATTAGTAGTTGCTCATCATTTCGCACGGATACGCGGATCGATGACCGCATACAAAATATCCATGATCGTACTGATGGTCAGGAAAATGAAAACCATAAGTATCGTAACTGCCTGTACTACCGGATAATCTGCCGCCTTAACTCCGTCTATTAAGATGGAACCAAGACCAGCCAGTGAAAATACTTCTTCAACCAGCACGGAACCAACCAGCAAAACACCGATCTGTGTACCGATGATCGTGATAACAGGGATCAATGTATTCTTCAGACAATGCTTCCAGATGATCTTTGTATTGCTGATTCCTTTTGCAGTTGCAACCACTTTATAGTTTGACTGCAGCTGCTCGATCATACTTGTCTTTACTACTCTCGAAGTCAGTGCGATCATGCTGAACGCCAACGCTATGGCCGGCAGACTGATACGTGAGAGAAATTCTCCAAATCCGTGAAAGGATCCGGTAAATGCATACCCCGGCGCTATGATCGTAGCAAATACGATCATCAGGATACTTGTAAGGAACGGCGGGCTTGCCACCAGGATCAGCTGGATGATCGACAAGGTCGTATCCACCGGTGTATTTTGTTTCACTGCGGTGAGGATTCCTGTTGGGATCGCGATCACGATGGCGATCAAGGTAGCCAGGATAACGATACCTGCTGTTACCGGAAATCTTCTCCCTACCAGTTCAGATACCGACTGTCTGTACTGAAAGCTCGTACCGAAATCTCCGTGAAATACTCCTGTGATCCAGATTCCATATTGTTCTATATTACTCTTATCAAGATTAAAATCTTTCTTGATATTTGCTACTGTCTCTGCTGTAGTCTGTTTTCCTCCCACGATCACAGATACAGGATCTGTCTTATTCAATCTGACCATTCCAAAGATGATCACACTGGCACAAAACAATACAACCACATACTGTACCAGTTTTTTTAAGATAAACTTTACCATAACCCTTAGCTCCTCTCTGTCTCTTCAAAAAATTGCTCAACCAGCTTGTTATAGATTTCTCTCTGCTCCCAGTGCACCAGGTGGGTACCTCTGAGAAGTTCCCATCTGCTGTGAGGTATTTTCTCATTGATTTCTTTCATCATGACCGGTGTTGCCTTATCCATCGTTCCCGATGTGATAAGGACAGGAACCTGGATCTTATCCAAATCTTCTGCAATGTCCCAATCTTTCAAGTTACCTGTTATGGTAAATTCGCTGGGACCGATCATAACCTCATAGCACTCCACGCTGGAGTTCAAAGACCGGGCAACCGGCTCAGGCCATGGTTCTTCCAATCCGCATACATGACGACGGGTGTATTCTGCATTTGCTGCCTTGTATTCCTTGCTGTCATATTCCCCCCTGGCTTCGCAGGTCATGATTGCATTTTTCTCTGCTTCCGGGAGAAGTTTTATCAACTCTCTGGCTTCTTCCTGCCATCGTTTCATCGATGCCGGTGAACTTGCGATCACAAAACTTATCACACCTTCCGGCTGCTGCTCCATATACTGCATACCCAGCATACCTCCCCAGGACTGTCCCAGGATATGTACCCGGGTAAGACCAAGATGTTCCCGGATAGCTGCAAGCTCGTCCAAAAATATCTGTTCATTCCATTCGATAAGGCCACCGAACACAGCCGAATGACCGCATCCTAACTGGTCATAATAGATGACCTGTCTTCCTTCCTCCGCCAGATCATCCAAAGAAGTAAGATAATCATGGCAGCTTCCCGGACCTCCATGGAGTACAAGCAAAGGATATTTTCCTTCTTCACATTCCCCGGCGATACGATACCAGGTCTTAAACCCATGGAACTCCATAAATCCTTCTTTTATTTTCATCTCCATCACCCTTTCCTTACATTTTCCCTGTATATAAAACGAGGGAGTTCATGAAATATTACTTCACGAACTCCCTCGTTCATCTTCATATTGATTTTCAATTTATAATAGACACACAATCGTTTATACATTATGTAAACTTCTATCAAATACTATTTTTACTCCTATATACAAAAAAAGACAAGGACTCTTTCATAGACTTCCTCGTCTTTTTTACGTGGTTCAGTATAGACCGTGTTTTATGGGTTGTCAAGATTATTTCTGTAAAAAAACTTTCTTGTATCTCTTTTTGTACAACCTTTTTATTAATTGTTGTCTTCTATATTACCCACTTTTAGCTTTCTCAGGAATTTTCCTGCAGCATTTTTTGTATGATTTCTGCAATATATGCCGCAGCCTCCACTGGCGGCATACCTACTTTACTGATATTTGATACTACCGTATAGTCCGACTCGGACATTTCCGGATTTGCATGATATGCGATGTATGCTGACATACTCTCACTGGTAAGCAGTCCCGGACGCTCGCCGATCAAAATGCATGTTACCTTTGCCCCCAGCAGCGGGCCTACTGTACGCGCCGTATTCACTCTGCAGTATCTGACAAAAAATGGGGTTCCTACCGTAATACCCTCATATTCAAGTTCTGCTTTAAGCGCTGGATAAAGATCCGGAATATTGGCGCCTATGGAGGGAGAGCAGAGCCCATCGCCAAAATATATCTGTACCTGAGGCCCATGCACGCAATGCGCAAGGATTTTTTCCTGCATTTCCTCCTCCAGGATCCTGCCCCAGTCAGGGCGTGTGAGCATCTCATATTTGTCCTTGCACTTTGTCTGCACTTCAAGTACTCCCAGCGCCTGTATCGTTTCCCTGGAAACCTCCTCAAAAACTGCATCCGCAGCCATCGCCTGTGCTTCCTGAAAGTCCAGCATGGCTCCTGTCTTATATCGCGCCCCTGCCCTGCCGATCCCGATCCGTGCTGGGGTCGTCTGTCTTAATTTTTCTATCTCTGCAAGATCATTTTCCATCTTCTTTTCATGTATCTTATCTGGATCCATCTTATCTTCCCCCTGTAAAAATTGCTGGATTGCCTGCCTTGGGACCCAGCCCTCCATTCACCCAGATGCCTCTTTTTTCAAGCCACTGGCGGAATTCCTCGATCGGCTGCTTTCCGCTCATCTCTCTCAACGCTGCGATATCATGATATCCTGTGGACTGATACATGAGCATCACATCATCTCCCTGCGGCAGACCCATAAAATAGTGGCATCCTGCAGCACTCAACATGACCGCCAGATCTTCGATATCATTCTGATCCACCGGCATATGATTGGTATAGCACGCATCGCAGCCCATCGGAAGACCATGAAGATGACCACAGAATACATCCTCCAACCCTGCTCTCAGAAGCTGGGATGAGTCATAGAGATATTCCGGTCCCATAAATCCTACCACTGTATTTACTAAAAATGGTTTGTAATGCCTTGCAAGCCCGTAACACCTGCACTCCATCGTCACCTGATCCCATCCATTATGTGCATCTGATGACAGTTCTGAAGCCTGCCCCGTCTCAAAATACATGACATTTTCCCCAACGGCACTGCCCTCTTCCAAAAACATCTTCCATCCTTCATCGAGCATCCCGCGGCTGATGCCAAATGCCTCACAGGCTTCCTGACTTCCTGCCAATGACTGAAAGCACAGATCGGCTCTTCCTCCTGCGGCAAGTGCCTTCATCTGGGTACTGATATGTGACAGTACACAAGTCTGTGTGGGAATCTCATATTTTTCTTTGATTTCCTCGAGAAGCCGCCAGATAGACAGAGTAGAATCCACCGTGTCTATGGCAGGATTCAGTCCGAGAACGGCATCGCCAATCCCATAGCTTAACCCCTCCAGCACCGATGCACGCACTCCCCGTTCATCGTCTGTGGGATGGTTCGGCTGCAGACGGCTTGCCAGTACTCCCTGCTGCCCTATCGTGGTGTTGCAGGTAGCAAGGATCGTCATCTTATTGCCCGCATACATCAGGTCAAGATTACCCATCAGTTTTGCCACTGCTGCGATACACTCGCTGCTCAGCCCCCGGCCACATTTTAACATATCATTCCCACTTGTCTGGCTGTCCAGCAGCCATTCCCGCAGTTCACCGATCGTCCAGTCTTTCACTTTTTCATATTCCGCTTCATCCACATCGTCCTGGATGATCTGAGTCACAAAATCTTTTTCATAGGAAACTGCCGGGTGATTTCGTATCTGTGCTACGGTAAGCTGACTAAGGACCCTCTTTGCTGCTATTCTCTCAAGCTTTGTCTGTGCAGCTATCCCGGCAAGGCAGTCTCCAGACTTTAATTCATTGGCTTTTGCCATTACCTCTCTGACACTGGAAAATTGATATGTTTTTCCTCCCGATATCGTCGTAAGATTCACCTGAATTCCTCCTATATTTCCATTTTACATTCTGCAGTCCTTGCTGCATATGTTACCTTTCACTCTGTGCACCGCAACCAAATAATAAGGTTTTTACCACTACAGGCAGGGCGTATCCCTGTCCCAGCGGATTACCTATATCGATATAATCTCCATCCTGACAGCGTATCTCGTCCACACAGATGGGAGCATCTTCTCTTCCCATCCGCCGTTTCAACGCCTGCCCTACTGCTTTACCCATATCATTTTCTATAATGACTGCCTGCAGTTTAGCATATCCAGATAAAATGTCTGCCAGGTTTTCTATATCACCAAAGGATGGATTTCTCATCCCACTCATAGCAACTGCAAAATTGCCTGATGGATCCGGGAGCCATCGTTTCTTTTTCCTGATCTCTTCTGAAATATATGCCATATCCTCTGACCCCTCCAATCGGATGCGGATCACCGGTATATTTTTTATAGGCAGTTTTCTTCCTTTATAATCCACCGTACTTCCCGATACTTCTATAGAATAATTTCCAGCACCGATCACAGTAGCACGTATCGTCTCATGTTTCCACATGGGAAAATCCGGTTTTATATTCCCCTGTATAAGATGTGTCGATGAAGCGATAGCCTGTCCCAGCAGATCCCCGATATCACCATAGCGAAATACGCTTTCACTCCCTATACAGTCAGCGACTCCACCTGAAAATGTAATGATATCCGGCAGATATTCCTCCGATATACCATTTGTCACCTCCAGTTTTTTCAGAAGGTTTGATCCTGGTCGATATCCGACTGCCTCCTCCAGCAGTTTTGCCAGCCTGCCGCACAGATTCTTTATGGATTCCGTTAATCCATCCGATATAAAATTACCAATTTTAATATCTAACTCCTCTATCTCACAGATCATTTTCATGGAATCTGTCATGGATGTGATGCGTCCATCCTTGATCCGCAGCAATCTTCCGCCGATGTCATAACAGGCAGTAGCTGCCACTTCTCCATCCTTGAAGATACAGATATTGGTCGTGCCGCCTCCGATATCCAGATTTGCCACACATTTTCCAGTCTCTTTTGAAAGCCTGTCTGCACCTGCACCCTTCCCTGCCAGGACCGATTCCAGATCCGGCCCCGCCTCTGCCACAACAAAATCACCGGCAAAAGCAGAAAGAGCATGGACAACCTTGTCCGCATTGCTCTTTCTTGAACTTTCACCGGTGATGATCACTGCACCTGTCTGTATTTGCTCCGGGGAAAATCCGGCAGACCTGTATTCCTGCTCTACCAGTTTTTTCACCCCTTTGGCATCTATCTTTACATCATTTTCCCCGTGATACTCCAAAGGGGTTTCATGAATATCACTTCGATAGATCACTTCTTTATCATAGATTTCCACTTTTGGTGCTCTGCCAAATCCACGTTCTTCCCGTATCTTCATCCTGCAAAACACCAGCTGTGTAGTGGAGGTCCCCACATCGATCCCTGCACTGAGCAGGGTGTGAGGACCGCCGGTCACTTCATATCCAAACATCTCTTATTTATCCCTCCAGATACGGAAATATCCTATTTTCATCGTCCACAGATCCCATGATTAGATACCGCATCCATCCAGTAATTCAGATTTTTCGGTTCCCTCACCTGGATTATGCCCTTTAGTTCCGGAAACTCCGGACATATCTTTTCAAAAAGATCCTCATACTCTTCCAGATATTCCATATCATACTGAAGTGTTTTCTCATTATTCCAGATCGCACCATAGAGGATCTCGGCCTCAACAAGATCCTGGAACATATGGCTTCCATAGCTTAATTCCGGCATATAGCCCGCACGGCTGTCTGACACTTCACATACCGCAGAAAAATTAGAAATATCTCCAAAAGTCACAGGCACTCCCAGTTCCGGTGACGAAGTCCCGATCCGTCCCGGCGTCATAAGAAGGAGATTCTTTCCGCTTCCTCTGTAATATCTGTTGATTTTTCCCACGGCTGCTGCCGCATCATATTTTTTCACATAAGGATATTCATAATACAGCACCGGATCGATCTGTACGACAACGTCAATCTGTCGTTTTCCCGATGCTCCCATCGATGAATCCTTGATATCAAAGAACACTTTTTCCAGGTGAAGATTTTCCATGTCCACAGTCTCGCCTGTCTGCCCAAGATAAAGGGGACGGCACTGGAGCAGATTCACAACAAAATCTCCCGTTTCATCCATATTGACTGTATATTCTATATCAACCGGATTGCCATAGATTTTCTCCAGTGTCTTTAGTATCTTCTGCATCAGTCCTGTGAATTCCCGCTGTTCCAGAAGCTTTTGACAACTTGTAAACCATACTTCACGATACCTGCCCATCTGCTGCAGCCGGCTTTCTGCCTCATAGTCACGTTCCAACACCATTTTCTTATACCAGAGCGGCAGACTTGGAAGCAGTGCATCCAATGAAATCTCTTCCAATTTGTTATCCTGGCAATACAACACATCGATATTTCTCTGAGAGAATTTGTGCTTTTGTTCCACCGTGGTAAGCACTGTCACCGCCGGACGATCCAGATTCGCCAGCCTTGGATAGTCTTCCCTTGTCCGGTCAACTGCCTTCGTTCCCAGTCCCATAACGATACGGAGCATTCCCGCATCTGGATCCATATCCGGATACCACTTGTACGCACTGTGGCTGTAGCCCACGCCCGCAGCACCCGGCATAAAATATTTTCCATAATAGGATCCTGATACCCGCTGCACCAGCACTGCCATCTGCTCATCTTTGTCCTGAAGGCCCCGAAGCATCCTGTATTCCAGCGCAGAATAGTCCATAGTACTTGCATAGACGGTTCTCACCGCTTCCTCAAACTCATGCATCCTCTCTTCCGGACTTCCCTGATTCACACAAAATACAGATTCATACTTTCCTGCAAATGCATTCCCAAATCCATCCTCCAGAAAGCTCGAAGATCTCACGATAAATGGACTCTGTCCAAAGTATTCCAACACGTTCAAAAACTGCTCTCTTATCTTCGTGGGGAATTCCCCCGTTTTCAAATGCTCCTGCAGATCCTTTGCTGCCGTAAAATATTCTTCCGGCGTTCTCTGGCGTATCCGAAGCTTCCAGCCGCCATTTGACACGATATACGTGTAAAAAACATCCGATCCTATATAAAATGAATCATGAGGCTCATTATACTCCTGATATTCCGGAATCTCCGTATGACAGATTTTGCGGGCCAGCAGCATTCCACATGCTTTTCCTCCAATCGCCCCGCTTCCGATCATCCGGTCTCTCAGTGTAAAATAATCCTGAGGAGTAAAATACTGTTTCACCAGTTTCTTCAGTCTCTGATCCTTTGTCATAGTACTTGATATAATGAGGTCTTCCGTTTCCTCATCAAAATTCCCACGGGCATACTCCATCTTTGCCATACTGAAAAATCTGTCATAGCTGTCCACATTTTGATCCAGGGTATTGACCGACAGCTTCTGAAGGGTCTGGTAGTACCGGCTCATTCCCACTCCATCTGACACCGTGACAAATTCCCCTGTCTTCTTCACGTATCCGTGGGGCAAAAACATCTGATCCGAATACCTGCTCCAGACTTTCAGCGGATGAAGGTAAACATATTTTTCATTCGAATATACATCCAGCAAAAGCTGTGTCGTATCGCGGATCCTTGCCACCGCATCAAAGGAATGACGTCCCCGGAGCAGAGGAAAATACGCCACCGTATCCAATTCAAACAGGTACGGACAAGTCACACGGAAAAAATTCCCCATCATCAGATCCGTATACCATACGGACTGCAGTTCAGAAAGACAATCGAACACATAAAATGCATCCTTTCCCGCTTTCTCTATGATCTTATGGAGTGCCACCGTAAATGCCTCGAACCCCTCATCCGGGTTCAGTTCGCATACCTTTATCCCTGTCAGATCTTTCAGTACAGGTTCATGCTGGGCAAATCTGATATAAAGGATATCACGCCCATCTTCTACTGCCTGTCTGGCAAACGGCTCCGCAAACATCCGGAATTCTTCTATATCTGAAACCTGCCAGACCACATTATCTCCCAGCCGGATAGAATCCAGGATTTCATCCATCCTTGGATATCCGCTGGCTATTCTATCGAAAGCTGCCATATCATTCTCTCCAAATCCGGGAATATTTATTCCCCATCACATAATCTCTCCACTCTTTTGTATTTCCTCTATCTTTCTCTATTTGATCATAGCCTCATCTCTGGCTAGGATTCTTAACAATTTTGCATTTGGTTTTGTATTGATCGGGTTATAGTAATAGCCCAAAAATCCGTTACAGGAACGATATGGATAAAAGATATCTGCCTGTGCGGAAATCTCCAGGTACTCTTCAAATTTTCTTAATCCACTTCTGATTTTTTCGATTATATTCTTCATAATATTTTCTCCTCTCTGTTACGGAAACCAACGAGTAAAAAAGCAGGGCAAAGAAGTCTTTCGAACCTCTTTGTCCTGCTTTATGGTGTTATGATAGCATATTTCATTTTATATTTCAATCCATTTTTTCTGCTTGAGTTTCCGCAGTTTTATCCACATAGACCTGAATTAAACCATGTCTTTATAAACAACTTTCAAAAAATGCCCCAAATATAAGGAATCTGATTC
>SAAH01000253.1 GCA_009929525.1 Clostridia bacterium
ACAGAGCCGACTAAACGATGGCATGGAAGTTGAAATCGTAAAATAAACCTAAAAGAAATTTATTACTATGAGTATATATGGAACAGCGGTAAAAAAACCAATCTCTACAGCACTTGTTTTTGTTGCTATAGTGATCTTCGGTCTTTTTTCCCTAAGTAAACTTTCCATCGACTTGCTTCCGAAGATGGATGAAACCGCCATTATGGTAATGACGGCCTACAACGGAGCAAGTGCGGCCGACATTGAAACAAATGTTACAAGGCCGCTTGAAAACGTGTTAAATAGCGTGAGCGACCTGAAACACCTTACTTCGCAATCCAAAGAAAACATTTCTGTAATCACGCTGGAGTTCGAATATGGAGTAGATATAGATGTGGCAACCAACGATGTGAGGGATAAGCTCGACATTGTAGAGTCTGCACTTCCCGAAAATGTAAACAATCCTACCATCTTCAAGTTTGGTATGGATGATATACCCATCTTGTTGCTTCAGGTTACTGCCGAAGAAAGTACCAACGCCCTATATAAGATTCTGGATGAGAAATTAGTGAATCCACTGAACCGTATCGGAGGCGTAGGATCTGTTTCCATCGCAGGAGCTCCCGAACGTGAAATCCAGGTATATTGTGATCCCTTTAAACTGGAAGCTTATGGGTTATCAATCGAAAACATTTCAGCTATCATCAGACAAGAAAATGTTAACACACCGGGTGGTAGCATCGATATCGGATCAAACACCTACTCCCTTCGTGTTCAAGGCGAATTTACGGATGCCAAGCAACTACTTAATACAGTTGTTGGCAGCTCGAATGGAAAAAGCGTATATCTAAGGGATGTAGCCCGTATTGAAGATACCATCGCCGAACGCTCGCAGGAGGTATATAACAATGGAGGTAAAGGGGGTATGATCATTATTCAGAAACAATCCGGAGCCAACTCGGTTGCTATTTCAAATGCAGTATTGGAAAAACTTCCGGAAATTCAAAAAGGTTTACCTTCGGACGTTAAATTGGGCGTTATTGTGGATACTTCCCAAAACATCCGCAACACAATCAACAGTTTGAGTCAGACCATTATGGACACATTTATTCTTGTGTTGCTGGTTGTATTCGTGTTCCTTGGCAGATGGCGCGCCACATTCATTATCATGCTAACCATCCCCATATCGTTGGTTGGAGCATTTATCTATCTTTTGGCATCGGGCAACTCACTCAATATCATTTCGCTCAGTTCGCTGTCCATTGCTATCGGGATGGTTGTGGACGATGCTATCGTGGTACTTGAAAACATCACCACACACATAGAAAGAGGAAGTTCGCCCAAACAGGCGGCTATACACGGGACTAATGAAGTGGGTCTTTCTGTTATTGCTTCCACACTTACTATCCTTGCCGTGTTCTTGCCACTTACCATGGTTACCGGTATGGCAGGTGTGCTATTCAAACAGCTGGGATGGATTGTTAGCATCATTATGATTCTGTCTATTTTGGCCGCACTTACACTTACACCGATGCTCGCATCGCAGATGATGAGCAGTGACAACAAGAAAGGAAAATTATTCAACCTATTGTATTCACCCATTTTGAAAGCGTTGGATGCATTGGATGATGGGTATGCTAAATTCCTTAATTGGGCTGTAAGACACAGGAAGACTGTTATCGTTGGTGCTATAGGAATATTCGGCGCAAGCATGCTTCTTATTTCTGTAATTAAAACGGAATTTTTCCCTACGCAGGATAACGGTCGTATCGGTATCACCATCGAACTACCAATCGGTACAAGACAGGAAATTACAAGAGATCTGGGACTACGGATCAACGACGAGTTCATGAAGAAATACCCCGAAATCGTTACCTGTAACTTTAGTTCGGGTCAGGCAGACACAGACAATGCCTGGGCTTCTATGAGTGACAACGGGTCTCA
>SAAH01000135.1 GCA_009929525.1 Clostridia bacterium
ATCTCGGTATCCATAAGCGAATAAGATTTTTGGAAAGCTCCGAAACAGTGCGAATCTCCTCCGTCATGGCTCAGAAACCTGGAAAGTCCTGTCAATACTGGGTTGCACAGTTTCAACATGCGGTAGCAAGACATTCGTGAGACATGGCTCAAAACTATACCTATCATTTCCAAACCTGTTGCCAGCGAAGTTGTTTCAAAGTTAGATACAGATATCATGCGTCTTTCATCCACTAAAACACATGGGTTGTCATCTGTGCTGTTCATCTGAATATCCATAAATTCAGTGACGTAGTCGAGCGCATCACGGAGCGTTCCGTTCACATGCACTGCCCCTCGAAAACACAAGGGGTCCTGAACAGGTTTTTCCGGGTTTATATCATAAATACTGCTCCCCTCGACAGCCTTCCTTACTCTTTCTGCGCTGACCTGCTGACCTTTTAATTTCCTCGGGGCAAGCCCTGACGGATCGAAGGGCGAGGTATTCCCATTAAGTCCTTCCAGGGAAACTGAGTAGACAATATCTCCTGTGTCTGCAAGGTCCCTTAGCATTTTAAGGACAAGTGCTCCCTGCCCCGCTGAAAAGGCGCTGTTGCTTACTATGGCAAGCCCATCCTTTGGCCCCAGAATGACCGGGGCGAGGCCGGTCTTTATGTGCGCTTCCATTGAGGGCATCCTATTTCCTTTGTAATAAACTTCGCCCTCCCCGATCATGGCCAATCCTATGTGGGACATCACAGCTATGTCGCCCTCTCCGACCGATCCTCTTTCTGGGACAACAGGATGTATTCCTTCATTTAAAAACTCAGCATAACGTCTTGCCACTGCAGGCTGAATACCCGTGTAACCCTGAAGCAGGCAATTAAGTCTGATAAGCATCATTGCCCTAACTTCTTCTTCCGATGCCTCAGGAGCTATTCCTAGAGTGTGTGAATAAATCAGTTTACGGTTAAAATCTTCAAAGAATTCCTTTGCGATGGTATGGTCTTTGTTCCAGCCTACTCCCGTGTTAAAACCATACACAGGGATATTTTCGTCAACAAGATCGTAGACGAGCTGCCTTGAAGCTTCGAGTTTCGCATCCGCCTCCGGACTGATTTCTACTGCCGCACGTTCAACTGCGACAGACCAAACTTTTTCTATGGTCAGGTCGTTACCTGTAAGCAATATCTTCATTTTTAACCTCCATGGTCAAGACTGCGGATGCAGCGAGAGGACCGTTACATCCGCAGTAAATATCATATTCTATGTTAATTAGAGAAGATCTGCGGCTTAACTATTCAATAATTTTGTCTATAAAGAATATCTTAATGAATGCAATTACCTGTACGGCAAATATAAACAACACAACAAAACCTGCTGCCGCTGCCAGGGCTTTAACTCCGTCCACCCCTTGGGCACCCCCGCCGTATGCAGCCATTATAATGGCAACAATACCGATAGAAATCCCCCAGAGAACCTTGATTTTTGCGGGTGGTTCTGTTCCGATCGGGACATTCCTCACACACATAGAGCCAATATTTGTCAGCGTAGCATCAGCACAGGTAATAAAGGAGGCAAGAATAACAAGTATGTTTATTGGCACAACAATTACACCAAGACCAAACGGGAGATTTTTTAGGAATTCCCAAAGTGCCATTATTGCTCCGCCGCTATTAAGCGCTCCGACAAGATCTGCACCGCCTGTCATCTGCATGTGGATAGCGCTGCCGCCCCATATCGAGAACCAGATTATCCCGAACACAGAGGGAAGTATCCAGTTCACGATCATGTATTCCCTTATCGTCCTTCCATATGAAAGCATTGCAAGGAATATCCCTGTAACCGGGGCGTATCCGACCCAGAACGCCCAGTCAAAGAGAGTCCATGAGCGAGTCAGTGCTTCTCCACCTATATCGATCGGATCCAACCCCCACAGCCAGAAGTTGTGCATCCAGGATGCAAACCCTGCTGTTCCTATCCGCAGAATAAAAAGGGTGGGACCGGTAATAAGAAGAAGGATCAGAAGTCCATAGTAGAACCAGGCATTTATGCTTCCTACTATTTTTAGTCCTTTGTCCAGCCCAACATAAGTGGAAAACGTAAATGCAAAAATTATTGCTGCGCCTATACCAATGAACAGAGGAAGGCTTTCCTGTATGCCATACGCACCCTTGAGACCCGTAATAACGAGTGTGATACACATCGTCAGACCTGTGGCGAGGCCAATCGTCAGAGCAAGCATTGAAAGGGTGTCTATTATGGCTGATGAGAGCGGTTTCGTGACGCGATCTCCGAAGAGAGGCTTTAATGTGGCTGTCACGGTAAGGCTGTCTTTTTTGTGATAATAAATGTAGGATACCAAAAGACCACAAAGAGCATAGATTGCGTAAGGAACAAATGTCCAGTTATAGAAACTTCTCGCCATAGCAAAAATTGCAGCCTGATGCGTTCCGGCTTCTATGCCAAGCTGATCAAGTTCTCCCCATACGTTGCCGTAATAGATAAGTGGTTCGTTGACCCCCCACGTGACTATACCGGTAGCTATTCCACCTGTAAGTGTCATAGCAAACCATGTCCAGAAACTATACTTTGGTTTTGCTTCCTTTCCACCAATTCTCATTTTCCCCAGTTTTGAAAAAGTTACTACAGCCACAAGGACAACACTTGCCATTATCGAAATCTGGTAAAGCCATCCAAAACTGTCAAGGGACCAAAAGAAAAACATATTGCTGGCTTTTGTAAGGGCATCCTTGTCAACGATACCGACGATTGCCGCTAAAGCAACTACAATAAATGCAGGCAGGAAAACCTCCCAGCGAATCCCTTTCTTGATTTCAGATACAGTTTGCTTCTGTTCATCTTGCATTTCTGTTATCCTCCTTAATAAAGCGGTATTTTAGGATCAATAATAATTTTGAATTTTGTAACATCATTCTTTCTGTTCAGCGACCGCTTGCACTATCTTTGCCGGTGTAAGCGGAAGGTCTGTTAAAGATGAACCCAGAGCTCTGTTCACTGCGTTTACAATTGCCGCTGACACTGGAACGGTTGAAATTTCTCCTATGCTTTTCGCTCCAAACGGACCACCTGGCTCACTGTCTTCAATAAGAATTATTTCTGTGTCAGGCATGTCGGGGGCATTTATCAGATGATATTTGTCAAAATTACGAGCTTTAGGCATACCATTACTGTCAAATGGCAACTCTTCACAAAGGGCCATTCCTATTCCCATTTGGACACCACCAAATATCTGTCCTCTTACAAAACTCTCGTTTATTGCCTGGCCGATATCGTGAACAGCAAGATATCGGTTGATCTTAACCAAGCCTGTCAGCTTATCCACCGTCACTTCCGTAAAATGAGCCCCAAACGAGGCAGGGTTCATTACAGGCCTGTGTTCATAATGAGCCTCGATCGATACCCTCCTTTTTTCCATTATCTCCCTTACAGTCTCTCCAATTTCTAGTATTTTCCCTTCACAAATAAGACTTCCTTCAGAAAAACGGACTGGCTTGTCCAAAAGTTTTGATGCCTCCTGACTAAGCATTTTTACTGCTGCTTCCGAAACCAGTCTTGCACACTCTCCACATACGTATATGACCCTGCTTGCCTGGCAGCCCGAATCATATGAAGTAAACTGAGTATCAGTCTCGGTAACCGTTATCTTTGAGACATCGATCCCTGTGACCTCGGCTACTATCTGTGCAAGCGCTGTTGTCGCACCGCTTCCCAGCTCCTGGATCGATGCCCGGAGGATCGCCGAACCGTCTTCAAGTATCCTTAGAGACATATTCGAGAAGTCATGATATTTCGTCTTGTAGTAACCATTACCATGTGTGCAGCAGGCAAAACCGGAGCCAGTGAAGAATCTTCCTCTGCTTACCTTTGGAGTTTTGCTTTTTTCCCATCCAAAAGCCTCAGATCCTTTTTTCAGACACTTGATCACTCTAGCCTTGCCTATATTTGCTCCACCGGAAAGATCTTCTTCAAATTCATTAAGAAGGTTTTTTATTCTGAATTCTAATGGATCAAAACCAAGTCTGCTGCATAGAAGGTCAGTATGTATTTCGGTAATCGTGTGTATCTGAGGGGAACCGTAGCCTCGGCAAGCCCCTGCTGGAGTCGTTGATGTCCTCAGAGTTCTCCCTCTGTAGTCAAGCGCAGGAATCCTATATAGTCTTGAAACCTTTTTTCCCATGGCCATCATTACTTTCTTTGTACCTGTAAGGTATGCTCCCGCGTCAACAGTGATATCAAAACGTCTTCCAAGTATTACTCCCTGCGTATCGATAGCTGTCTCTACCCTGCCTTTAGTTGCAGCCCTGGTTCGGGTCGAAATTATGGTTTCTTCTCTTGTGGTGTTTATAAAAACAGGCCTTTTAAGTTTATTTGCCGCCCACGCACACAAAACTTCAAATACGACCTCCTGTTTCCCTCCAAAGGTGCCTCCCATGTTTGTCTTGATCACTCTTATCTTTGATAATGGCAGCTTCAACACCTGGGCAACAGAATGCTGCACTCCGAATGTGATCTGGCATGGTGTTCTGACTTCTATCACATCTCCGGGACGTGGTATCGCAAGCACCGAGTGAGTTTCCATAGCTGCATGATGGACCTTTGGTGTAGTCACAGTGTCTGATTCAATATAAGTGGCCTGAGAAAACGCGTTTTCTATATCCCCATAGCATACACTTCCATCAAAGCTTTTCTGCCCATCTTCATGCAGTATTCCTGCCATTTCACCAGCGGTGTCAAGAGAGACCACAGCAGGCATAATTTTATATTCCACCCTAACAAGATCTCTGGCCTTTCTTGCTTTTTCTTCCGTCTCTGCCATTACCAGCGCAATACGATCACCTACGTGTCTAGGATGACCGGTAAGGATAGTTTCATCGGGAAAATCCCCTTGACCGGGAAACCACTCACCGCTGTTGTACTTTATTGAAGGAGCATCAAAATATGTAAATATCTCAACGCCTTCGATCTTGATCGCTTCAGAAACGTCAATCGATTTTACTGTTGCATTGGCATGGGGGCTCATAAGAATTACGCCAAAAAGCGCGTTTGGAAAAGGCTCGTCCAGCAGATAAAGGAACCGGCCCTGCACTTTGTCAACAGCGTCACATCTTATGATATTTTTACCAATATAATTGTATGATCTTTTATCCATGGCTCTCTTCCCCACTTTTTTCTGACACCCTTACCCTCTCCTCAAGCATTCCCAGAAGGTCTTCTGCAAGTGCCTTTAGTACTGACTTCTTATAAGACAGAGTACTCCTTCCGGGAATCATCTGCTCCGCAAATTCGCAAAGGGCCTCTTTAAAACTTTGTTCACGCAAGGAAGGATCCAGAGCTAGCGTATTTTCTGCCCCAAGACATCTTTTTGCCGCGCTGCCTAGAGTACCCACAAAAACTCTGGCATCACTAAACGTCTCACCCTCATATTTTGCCGAAACAGCCATGTTGACCCGTGCTATGCTAACTTCGCTCCTGCTTCCTATCTTTTTAAACGCCGAGACATACCCTTTTCTTACCGGAACACAAAATTCCATGATGATCTCGTTGGGAAGCAATGTATTTGTATTTGGACAGGAGCCAAGTACTTCTTCAATCGAGAGAACTTTGCGCCCGGAAATTGAAAAAACGATTACAGAGGCACCAAGGGCAGCAAGTGCACAGGGGGTGTCGGCAGCAGGCGAAGCATTGGCTAAATTGCCTCCAACCGTAGCTCTGTTTCTTATCTGGACCGAACCCATCGATGAGGCAGCATCAGAAAGCGCTGTTGCATTAAGCATTACTGCCATGTTGGAATGGATCGAAGTCATCGTTTCCATTGCCCCTAACCTCAGAGAAGAATCTATGATCTCTATTCCTCTGAGTTCGGGCATCTTTGACATATCAAATACTGCGGCTTCATCGGATATATTCCCACGGGTTTTTATTAGCCAATCCGTTCCTCCGGCTACAAAGTGTTTCTTTCGTTCCCCACATTCAACCAGTAATGCTGAAAATTCATTTACACTTTTAGGCGCAAACAATGCTGTCACCGGTGACACCTTCCAATGCGCTTAGCTGCGGTCTCTACTGCGTCTAATATCTGAGTGTAACCTGTGCACCTGCATATATTCCCAGCAAGGGCAGTCCTGATCTCTTCTCTTGAAGGGGATGGATTTTTTAATAGCAGTGCCTTAGCAGACATTATCATTCCGGGCGTGCAAAAACCGCACTGCACTGCATCGCAGTCAATAAATGACTGTTGTATCACATCCAACTCTCCGTTTTCTTCAAGACCTTCAACCGTAAGGATATCGTGTCCATCTGCCTGAAAAGTCGGAACTGCGCATGAACAGACTGCCTCGCCATCCATAAGGACCGTGCATGCACCACACTCTCCTGCGCCACATCCCTCTTTGACGCTGACAAGACCGAAATTTTCTCTGAGAGTATCTATAAGCCTGTCTGATGCTTTTACTTCAGCAACCCGAATCTTGCCGTTGATCATTAGCTCTATTTTCAGATCCATCACCTCAATAAGTTGGTCTTTTCCTTTTTGCTTTGTTTGAAGCACTCTTTTGCATATAAAAGTCTATACTTGATACATAAATGAACCGTCAAAATATTCAGTTCTTATTTAATATAGACATTTACCGGTTTTTTGACGTTTTATTGACGCTTTGGAATCAGTATTTTTTCAATCCAGGGAGTATCTTGATATAATTTGATATTAATAGTATTAACAAAGGCAGGGCTTGGACATGACCCTCTTTCTTCATTTTCTGGGAAATCCGTATATTGAGCTTAACAACAGAAAACTCTCTTTTTCTCTGAAAAAAGCAGAGTACATGGTAATTTTCCTGGCGCTTAATGGCCCAGCCACCAGAAGTCAACTGAAAACACTTTTTTGGGCAGACATGGAAACTCCTAAGGCTTCAGCCAATCTTAGAAACGCTCTATATATAATTCGAAATACGATCCCTAAATACATAGACATAGACAGAAACAGGATCTCCCTGAAAGAGTTCGGGGATGATCTTACTTTCCTTGATAGGATCTCTGATCCGGATATGCCGATCCCGGAATACATTGCTGATGAACCACTGAGGACATTTGGACCTGAAGGTTCTGAAGAATTCGATGAATGGGCAGCAATGACAAAGCAGTCAGTGAGAAAGAGGATAGCTTCTATGCTCAGAAAGAGGGTCTCAAACTGCTATGAAAAAATGATGTATGAGGAAATGAGCAGCTCCCTTGAAACCCTTCTTACAATAGATCCATATGATGAAGATTCTGTGCTTGAATTGATGGAAATATACTGTAATATGGGGCAATCAACGAAAGCCCTTATTTTTTTTAAAGAATACTCATCAAAAATAGAAAACAAGTTGGGAATTGCACCCTCTGAAAGAAGCAGAGAGTATTTCAGAAAAATTATAAATAACTGGTCCGAACGAGATGATTCCAGCGAAAACGGAGAAAAATTCTGGTGCAGAAAAAATGAACTTGCCCTGCTGATAGGAGCTCTTACAGTTACGGGCGAACAAAGTACCGCAGTTTACATACACGGAGAGGCCGGTATTGGCAAAACAGCACTGATAAACAAAGCCGTATCTATACTTAACGGCGGAAGCAGAATTGTCCTCTCTTCGAGGTCGTGCCCTGTGGGGGAAGGTTATCCTTATTCTTCATGGAACAACATCATGATACAGCTTGGCAGGTTAATCGAAATCGAAAATGATTATCCTGACATCAATACAAAGTCTGTCTTATCAGGTATTTTCCCGGGATTCCTCAACAGCAAGGGACTTAATTACAACGTAGACGTAGGGCTTATGACAAAAAGGAATCCCATCGTCATCAGCGGTATGATAAACGACATTTTACATCGCATCAGCAAAAAAAAGACAATAATAATGATATTCGAGGATATACACTGGTTTGACACACAGTCAATACAGCTTCTTGCGGCTTTCATGAGTACCGTTGACCTTGACTTGAATATTATTTTATCAGGGAGACCAGAATCTTCCAGGATCACCCTGACAATGCTACAAAACCTGAATCCCTCTGCAAAATGGAAAATTGTCCCCCTAAAACTGGACCCTCTTCGTAATGATGAAATAATTAATATCTGCAGGCACTCACTTTCAGAAGAACTACTGCGTCAAAAAGGGGATGAATACTTTATTCGTGAAAGTGAAGGCATTCCTCTTCTACTTTTTGAGATGCTGCGGGCAGCGGCAGAAAACCCTGATTCGGACCTCACAAACGGATTGGGAGGATTGATAATGGCAAGGATTGGAGAACTTTCTGTACTTCAGCAAAGCGTACTCTCCGTACTATCCGTTTTTGCAGTTGGAGCCGACACCGAACAAATCGCAGAAGCAACATCCCACCAGCACAATGAAGTACTTTCTGCAGGTGAGACCTTGCTTTCAAAAGGTTTACTGAATGAACGGCAGGAAGGCGGAAGAGTGATGTGGGATTTTACACATGTAAAGGTCAGGGAGTGCATTTACGAATCGATATCGCTGTCGAAAAGACAGGAACTGCACGGAAGGGCCGCTGAAGTATTGAATAAAAGATACTCCCCTCAAAAATGGGACCCTGAGCTTAGCAGCATGCTGTGTCATCATTACCTGAAATCCGGACAGCGTTCAATGGAGCTGAAGCAGCATTTAAGGGAACTGATTTTTGACATAACACTTAACCATGACCTTTTTCCTGTTGTTTCGGACAAGGTACTCTTATCCTGCTCAACTCCTTTCAGCAGCAGGGAGGAAACTGAACAAAAAATCAGCCAGGCGCTGGCTTTGCTCGATGAGATCCGAACCGACAAGAATGTTGATCACGGAGAACTGAAAAGATTGGAAGCTTCATGTTTTGAGCTTGCAGGTGGATACCATATTAGCTGGGGTGAATATGAGAAGGGGCTCGTTTTTATCAATGAGGCGATAAACATTTCAAAGAAGTTTGGGTTCTCTGACACACACATACACTGTCTGAAGCATATATGTTACATGCACCTTCAGACCGAAGACCCCGCACGCCTTTTTTCAACGGCAAGAGAACTAATACTCCTTTCACGACCGGATAATTATCGTCACTACATGGCGACAGCAGTTAGATTCGTTGGAGTTTCGATGTTTTTATCAGGTAAATATAACCAGGCAGAAAAAACCTTCAAACATTCCATCAAGCTTTTTGAAAGCCTTAAGCTAACAGGCAAATCCTATACTCTGAGCATCTTGATCGCAAAATGCTATATCGGTGAGATATTCCAGTTTAAAGGAGATCATATAAGCGCACTGGCTTACTTTGAATACGCAACTGATACCTCTGAAAATATTGGCCTTTACTGGGGAAGAAGTTATTTTCACACACATGCAGCAAGCTTGGCACTGGATATGAATGATATGCAGCTTCTTTCACACCACATAGACAAAGCAGTCTCCCTTTTTGAAAGCTGCAGAGGCGGCCGATGCGGATCAATGCTTTACAGCATCAAAGCAATAGCCGATGCGGAGCGTGTTCAACCAGAACAGGCAGAAAGGTCTATCGAACGTGCAGAAATTTTTCTAAAAGATGTTTCAAGAAAGCAATGGACTGCAACTCAATACCTGGCAAAGGCCTGGCTTTTGTCAAAATTATCAAAAAATAAAAAGATTCTGCTTAAAAATAAGATCAGATCCTGGGGATCGTCTGAAGAGTTGGGGTTGAGATCTGCGACACTGTATGAGGAATGTGGTTTTTGGCATAGAGGGGAATGGATCAGAAAAAAGTTCAATTGCGGATGCCTGTAAGAATTCCTCTTTACTGTACCGGAGCCATCAGACGGCTCACGTTCACGGCCAGGCGGAAGAGAAAATTTGCCTGGGTGTATTCTGTTGCGCTGACTTGGGTACATCTTGAAAGATCGTCCTGAAGCATCTTTTCTGTTTTTTTCGCAAAATCTTTGTCACACATGATCATCGTTATCTCAAAATTCAGCCTGAACGACCGGTTGTCGAAGTTTGCAGTCCCGACAGCCGAAGTGTCATCATCGACCAACATTACTTTCTGATGCATGAAGCCTTCGTTGTATTTGTAGACTTTAACTCCCGCC
>SAAH01000136.1 GCA_009929525.1 Clostridia bacterium
AGTTAGAGAGATTTTCCTCTCCGTCACTTTTACCTCTTCGCAGGCGAACCCACTCAGAGTTTATATGCGACAACATGTCGCTGCACTATCAAATGGTGCTAATCTCGCACCACAGCTAATAAGTATACTTTTTGCCGTCTTACCGGCAGCCAATTTGTATTTTTTATACTGTCTTACTGCAAAGTGATTGGGTTCATCTCTTTCCAGTTCTTCAAACAGCTCATCCACTGCATTTTTGAACTCCTCATCATCCTCTCTCGCTTCACTTGCATTGATAAATTCCAATAGAGTTGAGAAATTCTGTTCTTCTTCCGGAGCCTCATACCAGATATACCCGATGAGGGCACAGTATAGAAGGCGTTCCGCTTTGACCCAAAAATCCTCATTGGATTTTTCACCCTCACCCTTGGTATTGGCGATAATGGTGTTGGTCAGTTTTAGGATATCTTTCTCACTTCTGATATAAGCGAAAGGATTATAGTGCATGGATTTCTTGAAATTAATTGTGTTCAGTACCTTAATCTTATAGCCTGCATTTACCAGCATTGTTCCACATTCTATGATGATGGTGCCCTTCGGGTCTGTCACCACATAACTGACTTTTTCTGGCATTTGCATCAGATTCGGCTTGATAAAGAAACGGGTCTTTCCGCTCCCGCTTCCCCCGATAATTAAAATATTCTTATTTCTGGCATATTTGGGCAGCTTTGGTCTGCTGCTCATGGTCAGCCACTCTGTCTGTGTCAGAATCACGTTGTTTTCAAAGACTGGATCAATGAATGGTGCGATATCCTTGGCATTTCCCCAACGGGCAGAACCGTATTCCTCGCCCTGCCGATACTTCTTGGCATTCTTTCCCTTACAGAAAATAAAAAATTTGATGGCTATAGCTCCCACCAGTCCTGCTGTCAGGTCGAATAAATGAATGCTTGGGATATATGTTTGAAATGCTAATTGAAAATTTAGAAATAGGATACCCAGCTTTTCAACAACGCTGTCCCCTAAACAATGACGATAAAGCCATGATGACTTATCAACCAGATAAAATATGATCGTATATGGAATATTTACGATGATTGTCTTTTTAAAGTCAACCATCGCCAGTTTTTCTGTAATGCTGACAGAAAGTTTCTTCAGCCATGCACTGCCTCCCATCTTGTCAGACGGTACTTTCTTAGGCGGCGCATTGCCACGATGGAAAAATTTTCTTTTCGTTCTTTTGTTCTCCTTTAATCTCATAAAGCCTGCCCCCTGTCTTTCTGCTGTGTCTTGCTGCGTTCTCTGTGTTTTGCCACCCTCTGTTTGGCGATTTCCAGTTTCTTTCGGATAGAAGCTTTCTTCGTCTTCTTCATGGAAACGCCTGCATATTCTTTAAAAGCAGCGGTCATCACATCCACATCCTTGGCTTTGAAGAAAACCAGATAATGGGGCGGTGTGACCGAGTTATCTTTTTTTAAACTGTAGTCAATGCCATATTTCCGTGCCACTCGATCAAAAGATTTAACATTGTTATCTGTAATCTTAATGTTCGTCAACTGCCCACCCTGATCCATGAGTTTCTTCAAACTCTGCTTGCCACGGTCAGTTACCTTTGATTTTTCCTTTTGGGGTGCCTGCTTTTCCTGCGCTTTTTGTTTGTTTTGCAGCTTATTGCGCTGTTTTTCTATCTGCGCCAATAGCTTCTTGATTGAATCCTTCAGGATCGTAGCGGATATCTTGCCGCCTTTGATACAAAGGGATATGACTTTCTCATTTACTTCATCCTGCATCTGTCCACCTTCTCTCTATCACAGAATTTCTTTTGCTAACCACCTCTTCCATACATATCGTGGTTTACCCTGGCAGAATAATAGCTGCTCATGGTTGCCGGCGCATTGTACAGTGCTGCAAGCAGATACTGACGGATGTTGCGAATATGGGTTGTATTCTCTTTCATGCACATCAGTACATACCGGATATGCTCACCATTTAATTTCAACAGTCTGCTCTTTACAATCTCGGAAGGCTTCTCCTCCCCGGCAATACGAATCATCTTTCTCGTGGTGCACACGGTCTCTACCAGAAGTTCCAAGATCTCATACAACGTTTCCTCTTCATAGGGATAGTCCACCAGTAAACTGTCAAAATACAACTGTTCCAGAAAAAGTTCTCGATAATATTTATAATTCTCTATCCCATCATTTATCCACATCTGTTCGGATAGATAGATTGATTTATTCTCATTTATTTCAGTATCATTCTTATCAGTCTTATTAGGGTGTCCTTTTGACACGTCTAGGCATGTACTTTCGACACTTCCAGACATGTCGTTTTGACATTTCTGGACATGTGCTTTTAACACCTCTGGAATGCTGCATTTATGGACAAATATCTGATCCGGCTTTCCCTGCCCCTGCTTTTTTCTGGTGATAAGACCAATACCACGCCGGTCATCCAGTTCTGCCAGAAGCTGCCCTGCCTTCTTATTGCCACAGCCAAGTGCTGTCATGACACTGTCAATGGTAAAATAGATATAAACCCTGCCATCTTCATCCAGCCAGTGATTCTTCATGGACAGCTGCATCCGGTCTAAGAGCAGACCATAGAGCAATTTGGCATCTGTGGATACATTCCGAAATACGGGTTCTGTAAAAAGGAGCTTGGGTACACGATAAAAGCTGTATTGCTCCGCTTCCTGTCCGTAATGATATGGAAAAAGCAGTTTATCCGTCTCATTCATGTATTCCCTTCATTTCATGCATGATTTTAGCCAGGCAATACCCAATACATGGTTCAACTCTCCCATATGGGCACCCAGGGCATTCGCCTGGCGTATTCTTATGCTTCGTGGATTTTGGCTGCTCTTTGATCAGGTAATAGCATTCCTTTCGTTCACAGCCTTTTCTCTTGCCCAGCCAGAAATAACAGTATTTACAGTCCTGCGGCTTGTCTGTGTCATAAACAACCTTACCCATTGCCTTCCTCTTTTCCCTCCGGCATCATACGAAACAGTTCCTCCATCGCCTTATCTTCCCGTGACCCCACGCAGACACAGCAATAGGTGATAAAGACTGCTCCTGCCAGCAAAATTGAAATACATCCAACCATCATCTTTCCCATCCGTTTCTCTCCTCATTGAAAATAGGGCATTTATGAACGATGTTTCCATCCATAAACGCCCTGTACTCTTTGTTATTATTTTTTCTTTTTGCGTATCCACATAGCTGCAGATGCACCAGATCCAGCAAGACCAAGCGCCATGAGAAGCAGCCATAATTTCACGTTACTGTCGTCCCCTGTCTTTGGTGTATCACTTGTCTTTTCCGGAGTATCCTTTTCTACAGGCTTTGCTTCATCCACCATGGTCACATGCTGAATCTCACCTGTATTCTTTACTTCAAATGCCACATCTTCTGCCACCAGATACCCTTCCGGTGCACTTTCTTCTTTCAGCGTATATTTCCCAACAGGCAGTTTCTCAATATAGTACGCTTCTTCCGTAGAAGTCCAGCTTTCCACTACTTTTCCCTTTGCATCCAGAATCGTAAGTTTTGCTCCCGGAAGTTCTTTTCCTGCTATATCTGTCTTGGAAATCTGAACCTTTGTTGTTTCATTTTCAAATACAAAATCAAATACCGCACCTGGAAATTCTTCTCCCTGATAAGTAAAGGTAAATTCCTGCTCCTCATCTGTTTTCACATAACCATCGGGAGCTTTCTGCTCTTTCACATAATAAGTCCCATCAATCGGCAGGTCTGCAGTAAAGGTAAGCATTCCCTGGTCATCTGTTACTCGCTCTTCAATCAGTTCATCCGCTTTTAAAAGCACTTTTCCAGATGCTGACAGGATATCTTCTCTGCTGTACAAGCCAAAGACCGCACCTTTCAACACCTTTTCACTGTCTTTTTCTTTCTTTCGTACATTAACGGATACTTTCTGCCGTTCATTCTGCCATTCCTCGTCAAAAGTCACAACCGGCGTATCCTGATCACGATAAGATAAGTCCACATATCGGATTTCTCCATCCAGTACATAACCATGTGCGGTAGTTGTTTCCTTCACATAATACTTGCCTACCGGCAGGTCATCTACCTGCGCATTGCCTTTTTCATCCGTTGTAATTGTAGCAATCAGTTCATCTGTTTTGTAATAGTCTTCACTGACACCATCCGCAGCCTTAATGTCCTCTGCAGCATACACTTCAAAGGTTACATCTTCCAGACTGCCCGTCACATATGCAAAGATATGTTCTACAAGCCCTGCCGTCTGGTCAAGAAGGGAAATATCATCTAAGAACTCCCCTTTTTTATTGATGATGAGCAGAGCAGTCGGGACTTCATCCTTCATCTCCACTTTCTGCACTTCGGCAGTATCAAGTACCGTAAACTCTATATCTGTCGCTTTCAGATAACCATAAGGCGCAAATTCTTCCCTTAAAATATAGGTCTCTCCTGCCGCCAGATTTTTAATGATATGCGGATCTTCTTTTTTAGACGTCCAGCTGTCAACCACATCGCCGTTCTTATCAATTACAGACAGATAGGCTCCGTCCAGTTCCACCCCTGTGGTAATGTCAGATTTTTTAAATTCTGTAGTAGTCGGCTCATTCTTCTTTACCGCCTTCAATTCCACCGTCTTTTTGTCCTGTCCCTGATAAGAAGCCTCAAAGTTCAGAACTTCATCAGAAGACACGTAACCTTCCGGTGCTTTCAGCTCCTTCACACAATACTTGCCAAATGGCAGATCAAGGGTACATACCGCCTGTCCATGTGCATCACTGGTCATTTCCTGCAAGAGTGTATCTGCTTTCACAAGCACTTTTTCACCTACCAGGATGTCTTCGGTATTATAGATGCCAAATACTGCACCAGCTACGGTATTTCCTGTCTCTGCATCCTGCTTTTCTACTACAAGACTTACTTTCTGACGGTCATTGGTAAAGATTACTTCTTCTGCAACCACAGGAATATCCTGCCCTGCATAAACAAATGTAATCTCCTGTGATGTCGTCTGTAAAGTATATCCAAAGGGAGCCGTCACTTCTTCTATCCGATATTTTCCGAGTGGAAGGCTGCCTAGGGTCGCTTTTCCATTTTCATCCGTTGTAACTGTTGTTACAACGGTATCTTTGGCATATGCAAGATTACGGTTGCCCTCAGCGTCCTTTTGGTGGTCAGCACTGTAGATATCTTCTGCTGCATAAATTTCAAAAACAGCTCCTTCAAGATTGGTTTCTTCATATTTGAAATCTTTATCAAATTCAGACAAAATCTCACCTTTTTTCACAATGGTAAGTTCACCTTTTACTGGATGATTTTCATAAGAAACCTCAATAATGGCATCTCCACTGACTGCGTCCATAAGATAAGCGGTATTAGAATCCACATGGATTTCCACATATTGGGCATCAACCGTATAACCATCTGGTGCGGTCACTTCCTCAATGCGGTAATGTCCTGGGCTTAGATTCTGTGGAAGAATTAGATAACCTGTCTGGTCCGTAAAATAAGACTTATGAACCGTTGTAGTCGGATAAGTCGTTACCTGCTCCACGTATTTCTTTTCTTCCAGGTCATATACTTTGAATTCTGTTCCAGCCAATAATACCGGCTGTTTTGTCTCATCATCCTTTTTTATGATTTTTAACTTTGCTTCAAACTCATCATCCAAAAGCACACGCCAGGTCTGTGGTGTGGTCGGATGATTCTCACTGATCGTTACCATAAAATCATCTACCGGAAGGAAATTATGAGGTGTGGTAGTCTCACGCACGATGTAAACACCGTATGGTAAGGCAATGGAACACGCATATCCCTTTTCATCTGTAAACATCTCCGTTTTTCCATCAGCTGTCATAATAACCGGAACTGCTTTGGAAAAATCATAACTTCCATCCTCTTTCACATCCAGACTGCTCACCAGATATGCAGTAAATCCCACACCTTTTAGCAGTTCTGCATCCGTATGTCCGTTATTGGCTGCCTTGATGACCTGAAATGGCTGTTTGATGACCACATCCTCCGAGACTGCAGTACGTTTCACTGTCTTCACGGTATCTCCTTCATATCTGCAGTCTACATCATGCTCCGCTTCATCCAACAGATATCCTGTCGGCGGTGTGATTTCTTTCACATAATATTTTCCAAGATACAAATCCTTTATTTCGGCTTTTCCATTCTTGTCTGTAATAAGCGTTGCAACCAATGCCCCTGCTTTAAAAATGCTTCCTGTCTTTCCGTCTGGATGTACAATATCCTCACGGGCATACAGTCCATAGACTGCACCTTCCAGTGTGGCATCACCCTGAGGTTTTTCTCCTGTTTCTTTGTCTTTCTTCTCCAGAGAAATCGTAGCATCCACACGCTCGTTTTCAAACGTATGGGTAAATGCAACCTCTGCTTCCTGATCCGTTGTGTACTGGAACAAAAAAGAATAGACTGTATCACTGTTGCGGTAGTAATTTACCGGTGCCTGCAGTTCCTTCACATAATATCCATTTCCAATAGGAAGATCGGATTGATAAACTGCTGTTCCATCTGCCCCTGTGGTCACTTTCTCAATGAACGTATCCTTAGTAACCACAACTGTGCCGTCACTATTCTTGATATCCGTTCCTGCAAAAATCCCATAGATACCTCCAGGTAATGGTTTTTTTGTATCCTTGTCCTGCTTTACAACAGATACCTTTGCCCTCTGGCGGTCATTGGTAAAAGTCACACTGCCGACTGCTTTCTCCTCATTCTGTCCTGCGTAACTGAGTGTAATCGTTTGTGTCTCTCCTTTGCATACCAGATCGTTTGGAGCCTTTGTCTCTTTCACCAGATAACTGCCTAAATGCAGTTTATCCAGTGTAGCGCTTCCATCACTTCCTGTAATCAGATTGGATTTGACCAATGCACCTTTTTTATAGACGGTACTGCCATCTGCAGCTAAGATGTTTTCATTTGCGTAGACATCATAAACCGCTCCTGCCTGCTTCTTTGCTGTATAGGAAAAAGATACACCGTCCGCTGTAACCGCTGCACCAGTCAATACTTCACCCATCTTATAGACGGTCAGGCTAGCTAACTGTTCCTCATCCGAAACAGACTTACTTGTGGTACTTCCAACCACTAATTTCACATTGGTGGCTGATGTACTGACTCGATATCCTTTTGGTGCTGTGATTTCTTTCAGGTACACCGTATCCTGTGTTTTTTCAATGGTAACGCTGGATGCTCCATTGCTATCTGTAGCTGGCATCTTTGTAATCAGTTTTGTACACGCACCATCACTATAAATGCCGTAAACCGCACCGGCTAATTTCACGCCGCTCCCAGTATCCTTTTTTACAATGGAAACGGTCGCTTCCTTTATCCAGGATACTTTAAAGTCCACATATTTTTCATCATCGACACCTTCTCCAAAGACCAGTGCCAAATCCTGTGTTGCCTCTCCTGTTGTAATCTTATAAGCAGAATAGTCTTTAGTAATGCTTCCTTTCATGGTCGATGACCAGGAACCGCTTACAGTTTCTGTTTGCGCCAATGGTGCTGTAAGATAGAACTTTGTTCCTCCTGATACATTCACATCTGCACCTGCCTCACTAGTCTTTCCGGTGGTTACATTGTGAAACTTCACTCCATTGGGAAGTTTCATAGTGATTGTCTGGAGCGCATCTGCCTTAAAGGTGATATCTTCTGTTCTCTGACTATTGCCATCCCGATATGCTTTCACATCATCCTTAGAAAATGACATCGCAACATCCGGGATATCCGGCTGAGCCATGCAATAGTTATAAAGCTCCATTGCCAGTGCCTTTCCAGTTTCATTTGTGCCATAGAAGGCATCACCGGAATTATTGGCATAGGCTGCCGCCATATGGGTAATGATAAATCTTTTCCCTGCGGAAAAATCTGGATGCTTTTCAGCAAAGAACCCTTCATCTCCGGCTGCTTTTGTTCCATAATAGCAAACCTTTGCTAATGCCTTGCCATCCGATAATTTTGTAATTGTATATACACCATTACAAGGCCCTGTCTTTGATGGCTGTACACAATATGCGGTTGCTGTGACAGATCCGAACTTTACAGTATACGGCTCTGTAAGGTAACTTCCCAAACCATAATCAGAGTAATAATAAAGAGTCCCTTTTGTCACACTCACAGACTGCGAAGACCTTGTCAGATTCGAATATGCCATAAAAGTAACTGTTTCATTCTCTTCTAAAGACAAAAGATCAATGCCCTCCTCTGCTCCCTGCTGTAAAACATCGGAAAGTGACAATCCACTAGTTTCATCCACGGTATCCTGCTCTTCACTTTCTTCCAAAGCAGTATCCAGTTCGGTCTCATTTAAAAGTGGGACTTGCGCTTCCTCGTTTGCTGAATCCGTACTCTGTTCTGTCTCTGTTTCCTTCACAGGTTCCGGCTCTGCTTCCGTATCTTCTGTCGTTTCCTCTTGTTCCCCATCTGCATCATCTTCCCCAGTCTTTTCGCTCTGACTTGCTGTAGCCTGTTCTTTCACGATCAGTTTTCTGCTGATCTGATAGGTAGGGTGGGCAGTGTTTTGTGGCTCCACGTAATAAACAGCCGTAAAGGTATCTGCCTTCTCCGTGCTGAAATCTTGACCTGCTTCATTTACGGCTTCCTGAAACACTACTTTTACCTTGGTATCATCCACAATCTCTAATCCTGTGAAATCAATATCCACATCAAATCTGGCACCCAGCTCAATTTCATGGTCTTTTACTGTCACCACTTCCTCTGCATCTAAAAGTTCCTTGACTTCCTCATACAAAGGGGGCTTCGTATCCAGATTGTCGGGTGAAGCTGCATAACTGACGATAGGCTGCATCACCGAGGACAATACCGTGACCGCTGTAAGCAGGCCCGATACCATTCGCTTAATTCTTCCTTTCATTCTCATAAACCTCTCTTTCTTGTCATGCCTCCCATAAATGAGGCTTCTTCTTGCAATTCTTTTGACTGTATCTCAGCTATGTCTTCATGGCATTGTCCTCCTTGTGCATATTTGTGCCAATAATCTGATAACAGCACATGTATATGGCGGTATCTGCCCCATCATTGGAACAAATACCGCCACATCTTATCTGCTGTCATCCCCCCGGCAAACCGGATGTAATGACATTTTTTAGGTTTGAGCGTTTTCCTGTTTTCTTTCCCAGACCCGTTCCTGTTTCGGATTTTCTGTTTCCGAAACGTATCAGCGTTTGTCTGACCACTGGCAGGATACGCAGAATGCACATTCCATGCCAGGTATCTATCTGGGCAGGTTATTCGGTTATCAAGGTACACGGAAAGAAAAAGCTCGCTTTCCCTCTCACTAACCCAACCCCTGCGACCGCCTAAAACAAGCTGTCAGACTGACTTTTCGTGGAATGTGCCAAAACGCAAAAAAAGCCAGTGGCAGCTATCGGAAATTCATTCCTTACTGCCACTGGCATATGGTTTTATTTTGATGGAACAGGCATCCCTCTCTCCACCCATTTCTTGTATGGCTCATAATCCTCAAAACGAGGACATCTGGTTCTAATTCCAACTCTGGCACACCAGCGCTGCATATGCTGACAAGTTTTAAAATGCTGAAGCTGTTTCTCTGAAAACAGTTCTTCTACCCCCATCTGCCATCTTCCACGGCTGTCCACGAATCTCTGTTTATCATAAATCATTACAAACGGTGCAAATCCAAGTTCCACAAGGTTATACACCCGATACAGATTTTCCTCGATAGAACTCCAGTAGTTTGTCAATACATATACCATGCACTGACCCTTCATTTTTAATCCTGACTCCTTAAACAGTTGAAATTGCTTCTTCAATGGCTCTTTCGGATCGTCCCACGCAAAATGGTATTCCTTCACCCGAATCCGGCGCAAAAATTCAATGATTTCTTTATTCAGAAAACGAATATCCATACCACCATTAAATTCTACGAGTGCTCTTGACTCCGCAAGCTGCCCTAACAAGTCCAGCCTGTCCTTGAGTTTCCGCAGTTTTATCCACATAGACCTGAATTAAACCATGTCTTTATAAACAACTTTCAAAAAATGCCCCAAATATAAGGAATCTGATTCC
>SAAH01000021.1 GCA_009929525.1 Clostridia bacterium
TTCACAATACTGTCTTTTCATTTTTTTCAAAAATAGGACAGATTGGTACTTTAGAAGAAGTTATCTCTTTTGAAATTACATTTTGCGGAAACTCAAGGTTAAAAAGTGCACAGCCGGTTAACTGTGCACTTTTCTATATATACTTTATTTAATTTATACTGCAGTTTTCAAAAGTAACCTTGTATTCTACTTTGACAGCAGCATCAGGATCTTATTACTTCTTGCGATGAATTTTGTCATCTCATCCGGACTAAGCTGCTTATGGGCGAGCATTGCCAGATCGTAAAGCTGTTCGCAGATCATAGGAACATTTTCGGTATCCTCTTTATGCTCTGCTACATACTGTACCAGCGGATGATTTGCATTCAGGATCAAAGCTGCACTGTTTGCTCCGCCAAACATATTGGCATCCATACCATACCTTTTCATCATATCCTGCATACGGCGATTTTCTTCTGACAGAGTCATCATAGCTGAAATATTCTCATTTTTCAGTTTTTCAACTTTGATTTCCATATTTTCCTGATTCAATGCCTTCTTGAATACTTCCGACAGGCTGTCTGTCATTTCTTTCAGATCTTCTCCTGATTCCTTGAAGTTATCTGTCAGATCTGCATCGATCCTCTGGAACTTCACTGTCCCATCTTTCTGTTCCACATTGGAGATAAAGTCAGAATCAATGATATGCTTCAGGATAACCGCATCCATACCCTCTTCTTTAAACAGATTGATGTACTGGCTCTGCTGAACCTCATCTGTCACGTAGAAGATTGTTGTTTTTTCCGGCTCTTTTGCTGCATCTTCTGTCTTTGTTTCCTCGGTTTTTGTTTCTTCTTCTGAAGTTTCCTCAGCTTTTGTATCTTCCTTTTTATTCTCTTCGATGCAGTCCTTCAATGTGAGATATTTACCATCAAGATTCTTATACAGAATGTAATCATTCATCTTCTCGGAGAACTTCGCATCTTCGATACATCCAAATTTGATAAATGGATTGATATCATCCCAATATTTTTCATAATCTTCTCTTGCTGTCTTGCACATTCCTGAAAGTTTATCCGCAACTTTTTTGCTGATATAATCAGAGATTTTCTTAACAAATCCGTCATTTTGCAATGCACTTCTGGAAACATTCAAAGGAAGGTCCGGACAGTCGATAACACCCTTTAATAACATCAGGAATTTCGGAATGACTTCTTTGATATTATCTGCAATGAATACCTGATTGTTATACAGTTTGATAGTTCCATCTATTGATTCATATTCTGAATTGATCTTCGGGAAATACAGGATACCTTTCAGATTAAATGGATAGTCCATATTCAGATGGATCCAGAAAAGTGGCTCTTTATAATCATTAAATACTTTTCTGTAGAATGCTTTGTATTCCTCTTCCGTACATTCATTTGGATGTTTCATCCATAACGGATGAATATCGCTTAAGGATACCGGACGTTTATTGATTTTCACTTTGTCTTTTGCCGGAGAAACCTCGACAACTTCTTTTTCTCCGTTTTCATTCTCTTTCTCTTCTGTCTTTGCATCTTCATGGATATGTTCTACAACTACATCGTCATCTCTCAGATCTGACTCATCGATAGTCTCGTACTCCTGCTCAGCATTTTCCTTGGACAGGAAAATCTCGACCGGCATGAAAGAACAGTATTTTTGAATTACTTCACGGACTCTGTATTCATTGGAAAATTCTACACTGTCCTCATTAAGATACAATGTGATCTCTGTACCGACTGTGGTCTTGTCACCGTCAGCCATATCATACTCTGTACCGCCGTCACAACTCCAGTGAACTGGTGTCGCACCTTCCTTATAGGACAAAGTATCGATCTGAACATCATCCGCAACCATGAATGCCGAATAAAATCCCAATCCGAAGTGACCGATGATCTGGTCTTCGTTTGTCTTATCTTTATACTTCTCCAGGAATTCAGTTGCCCCTGAAAATGCGATCTGAGTGATATATTCTTCCACCTCATCTGCAGTCATACCGATACCATTATCGATAAATTTTAATGTTTTCTTTTCCGGATCAACGATCACTTCAATCTTGGTTTTATAGTCATCCGGGAAAGAATATTCTCCCATCATCTCAAGTTTTTTTAATTTTGTAATAGCATCACATCCGTTTGATACTAATTCTCGTACAAAGATATCGTGATCTGAATACATCCATTTCTTAATAATTGGAAAAATGTTATCACTGTTAATAGAAAGATTGCCATGCTTTGCTCCCATGGTCATTCACACTCCTTTATTTTCTTTTTTTAGCAACTGCCATTTCTTTGCAGTTCCTTCACTGAATCTTATAGTAATACGCAAAAAAGTAATTGTCAAGAAAAAATTAGCACTCATTTGTCATGAGTGCTAATAATTTATGTTTTGTTTATATTTTTCAGTTATGTAGTTCCCTGAAGCATCATCTGATAATCAAGCATTCGTTCTTTTCTGCCGCAGCCAGGGGATTCTATCATCTCAAGGAGCAGCTTTGCTGCCTCCGCACCGCTGGTCTGATAGCGGTAATGGACCGTCGTAAGTTTAGGCGTAAGTATATCTGCTACAACTCCATGACCTATCCCGCTCACCTTAATATCCTGAGGAACTTTTATCCCCCGTTCTTGTAAACAGGATATCGCACCAACTGCTATCATATCCGTTGCACAGAATACACTGTCTATCTTTTCCCCGGCATCCAACAGTTTCTCCATCCCCTCATGTCCTGCTTCCATGGTGAAATCCACCTCTATATATGGAATCTGTTCTATGAGGATACCTGATTCATTCAAAGCTTTCTTAACACCCTGTCGTCTTTTTTCTCCCGCTGCCTTATCAAATCTGTCCACACCAATATATGCCGGATATTTGCTTCCCGAACTTAACAGGTGCTTCATCATATCATAAGAAGCAGCAAAATCATTGTGATATACGCAGGAATAGGAACTTGTATGCTGTCCTACTATGACCACTGGAAACGGCATCTTTGATAATGCTTCCCGATGGGCTTTCGTCAATACCGAAGCTGCCAGTATCAATCCGTCCACTTGACTGTGTTTGAAAGTCTCCAGCATATTAATTTCTTTTTTCATGCTTCTGTTAGAATTCATCAGCATAAAATTGTAATTTTCTTTTTCGAGTACTGAACTGATACCCGACAGGATCCTGGGGACTGCCTCCGAATCAAGCTGTGGAACAATAACCCCTATCCTTCGGCTTTTTTTTGTTCTCATCGCACGTGCATACTCAGATGGTTGATAATTTGTCTCCTCTATAACCTTCTTTATCCGTTCCCGTTTTTCCAGACTCAGGCTTCCCTGATTCATATAGCGGGATACTGCTGCACTTGAGACACCTGCCATCTTGGCGATTTCACTTATAGTCATTCTCTGTCACCTATTTTTTTATGAGCCAGTAACATCCATATGCCGGCATCTGAACTCCTCGTGCTTCCATTTCCTGTCCTGTGAGAAGATCTACATACATACCATCTTCTTCATTGATCCAGGCAACTTTATCAAATTCGCTGAAATTAAACAGCGCCACAAGTTTTTCTTTTCCCTTGCATTTTATTAATCCTAGTATGGAATCATCCCATGTGTCGATGGTCCATGAATCTGCATCCGCTGCAAATACTTCATGAGTATTACGAATAATCTCCATCTTATTAAGTTCATTGAATATCTGGGCAGGAATCGTTCCATCAACATTTCTCTGTTCAGACTTTGCCCACTGGAACTTACCTCTGTGCAGATAGCGGGAATCATCCCATTTCTTTGGATCCTCATGATAAGAATAATCATTTTCCTGACCAATCTCATCCCCACTATAGATAACCGGTATGCCTGACTGAGTGAGCATATATGCATGGAGCATAAGATCAAAGCGTACTGCCTTCTTTACTGCTTCCTTGTCCATCTCATATGCAGCTTTTTCGATACCACACAGAGAAGCTGTAGTACCGCACTGGCGTGCATCACCTGAGGTTGGATCATCATTATATAATTCGCCCCTTGCAAAAGAATTCGGGAACTTCCCGGTAAAGAATTCGCTCAGGTATCTCTTATGTGCAACTTCTTCTGTTCCAAACTGCTTCAGCCATTCATAATCGAGTCCCCAGCCGATGTCATCATGACATCTCAGATAATTCAAGAATACATAATCCTTCGGAAGTCCATTTACAATATCCATCTGACGGCGCAGCAGACGTGCATCGCGTGTTGCAACGGTGTGCCATGTGGTAGCCATAGTTGTTACGTTGTATAACATGTGACATTCCGGTTTTTCTACTGTACCAAAGTAAGGAACTACTTTTGCCGGCTCCATAACAACCTCACCAAGAAGTAAAACTCCAGGGCATACGATCTCACAGATCATACGCATGATTCTTACGATGGTGTGTACCTGCGGAAGATTTCTGCAGTCTGTTCCCAGTTGTTTCCAGATATATGGAACTGCATCGATACGGATAACATCAATTCCCTTATTCGTAAGGTTCAGCATATTATATATCATTTCATTCATCACGATAGGATTCCAATAGTTAAGATCCCACTGATATGGATAAAATGTTGTCATCACGAACTTATTGATATCGCCAAGCCAGGTGAAGTTTCCAGGTGCTGTCGTTGGAAACACCTGCGGCACTGTCTGCTCATATTTTGCCGGAATATCATAGCTGTCATAAAAGTAGTATCTGTCCATATACTCTTTTTCTCCGGCTCTTGCTCTTTTTGCCCACTCGTGGTCTTCTGAAGTATGGTTCATAACAAAATCAAGACACAGACTTATGCCGTCTTTTCTGCACTCATCTGCCAGATGTTCCAGATCATCCATAGTACCGAGCTCTGGCTGCACTTTCCTGAAATCCGCAACTGCGTAGCCGCCGTCACTTCTTCCCTCCGGTGATTCCAAAAGAGGCATAAGGTGAAGATAATTCACATTACACTCACGAAGATAATCCAGTTTTTCTCTAACTCCATCCAGATTACCCGCGAATGCATCCACGTACATCATCATACCCAGGATATCATTTTTCTTATACCAGTTAGGGTTCTTCTCACGTATCCTGTCAAGCTCCTTCAGATCTGCTTTTCTGCCTGTGCTGATCTTCTTCAGATTGTCACACAGCTCATCAAACGCCCACTGCTGTCCCTGATATAACTCGCAGTACAGCCATTTGAGTTCATCATAATGTTTTGCAAATCTCTTATCAAATTCTTTTTCCACTGGTTTCTCAGCCACTTTTTCTACCGGCTTTTCAACCACTTTCGTTATTTCTTTCTCTACAGGCTTCGCCATCTCCGGTTTGCCTTTCATTACATTCTGTGCCCCACCTTTTGCTGCCGACCGTCTTTCAAGTTCTTTTCTCTTTCTTGCTTTCATGGCCTTCTCCTCAATCGTATATTTTTGTAATCGATTTCATCTCGATTATATCATACAGCATAAAAAATGCAAGCACTAAGATTACTATTTTCTATTCGCATTTTCCTCATCTTCTGATAACCCGTCTATCAGATCATTTACCAGTTTGCGATGTGCAGGTGTCATCTTCTCTATTTTTGCCAAATAGTGTATATACATATCTGACGTTTTCCCATAACGTGACATCGATTCATAACTATATTTGACTTCCGAATTACCTAATACATAATCTATCGACACTCCAAAATAATCTGCAATTTCTATCACAAGGCTGACTTTTGGGTCACATTCTCCTTTTTCTATCTTGCTGATCGTATTCTGAGAACAGCCCACATATGTTGCCAATGTTGTCTGGCTGATATTCTTTTGTTTTCTCAATTCCTTTACTCGTGTGCGCATAAAGATGTCTCTCCCATTTTTCTTATTAGTTTACAGAAAAAACACCAAATTCTTACTCTGTACGGAGTAACGGAAAACATAGTTTGGAGTATTGTGTTTATAATTAAAATTCAAGTGCGATAATGTAAAATTTATGCGAGGATTTTCTTAAGAAATTATAATTTTTCTTAAGCTTCTATGTTTCTTCCTGTATTCCTTTGATTTCGAAAATCATCTGTGCTATAATCGCATATGATAAACGTAGAGTTATTACTGTTCATATTTTAGACAGATGATATTTATATTGGAGGCGTATCTTAATATGATAAAGAAAAGCAAACGTCTGTTACCCGTTGTCTTATTTGGATGTTTCTATATGATATGCTTTGCCTGGCTTGAGCGTATGCCAGGCCCATATCACATTATCAGTTCCACTTTGGACCAGAAGATACCTTTTTGTGAATATTTTATAGTGCCTTATTTTCTATGGTTCTTTTACATAGCGGGCACTGTGATCTTTTTCATTTTCTTCAATGAAGACCAGGAAGAGTATTGGCATATCATGATCAATCTTGCTCTGGGTATGACATTATTCCTGATCGTATCTTATGTATATCCAAACGGATTGATGATAAGACCAACTGAATTCCCACGGGATAACATATTCGTTACTATGGTAAAAATGCTGTATCAAAGTGACACATCGACCAATGTTCTTCCAAGCATCCACGTATATAACTCAGTGGCAGTATTCACTGCCATCAACAGTTGTAAGAAACTGCAGCCTTATAAAGCAGTTCGTGCAGGTTCATTTGTATTGACCACATTGATCGTTCTTTCTACGATGTTCCTGAAACAGCATTCCATACCGGATGTTGCCACAGGTATAACATTCAGTGTTGCTTCTTACGTGATGATCTACAAAGTTCATGCCCGTTCTACAGCAAAGGCAAAAGAAAAAGGACCAGCTCGAAGCTGATCCTTTTTCTTTTGCCTTATTTAGTTAAATCCATATATTTTCTGAACAACTTTATATGCTGCAACAGACACCTGCCTTCCACCTTTTCCAGGCAGATTACAAAGCCTTCCCAAAAGGCTGACTCTGACACAAAAATATACTTTCCTGTCAGCCGCCTTCATATAGTGCCACAGATCAACTTTCTTTTGATAACTTTCCTCTGTTTTTGCCTGGATAAGAAAGATACTCGAAACAGTTGTGATCATGATCAGCATATGCAGCATGTAGTTTCTCTGATTCTTATGAAGATTTTTTTGCTGGGCGATATGATCGATCATTAATTTATTGACCAATAACTGCTGGTCGATTCTTCCGATCATAACATTTTCGCTGACGCTTTGGCCTTCCCGTCCGATATAATACCTATATAGATTCACATCCAGGTAATACATCGTATTAACAAAGGACAGCGGCACAAAGGCCACCAGATTATCCACATAAAATGTATGCTCCGGCAGTTCCAGCCCACATGTATGAAGCAGCTCCGTACGATAGATCATCGAATGCATCAGCAGATAGTGGCTGTTTCCCAGCGGGCCGACCTCGTCCCATCCAAAAATCTTATCTTTTGGCAGAGCTGTACGGTAACGCATCACTGTCTTATGTTTTGCCCCAACCTTCTCATATACGTAATTGCATATCAGGAGATCCAGCGTCCGGGGGCCTCCAATACATTTCTTCAAAACATCTATCGCCTTATGGTATGCCTCTTCATTCAGCCAGTCATCACTGTCGACCACTTTAAAATACAAGCCTGTCGCATGAGCAAGTCCAGTATTGACCGCCCCGCCATGTCCTTTATTCTCCTGGTGGATTGCTTTGACTATTCCGGGATACTTTTCTTCATACTCTTTAGCGATCTTAAGAGTATCATCTTTTGACCCATCATCGACCACCAAAATCTCTACATCATCTCCGCCTTTTAGCAAAGACTCAATACATGTCCTCATGTACTCCTGTGAATTATAACAGGGTACTGCTATACTCAATACTTTCACCTTATCTTACTCCCTATCCTTATTATATTTTTCCTGACCAAGCCTCATATTAATGTGTGAAGCATAAGCCTGAAATGCTGCCGGAACCGGATATTTTTTCTCTATATCTTTTATATCCACAAACAACATGTCTCTTTCTTTTTCGTTTTCTAATGATGCCACGTTAATGACATAGCCGATCATATCCCATTCTACATGCGAAAATATGTGTTTTGCACCATCAAGCGCCTGTATCCTGAGAGGGAGAAGCTGGTATCTTTTCAGCCACTTGAGCACCTCTTCTTCACCTAGATGGCCATTCAGGTTTGGCAGTTCATACAGCCCGGCCAAAAGCCCCTTATCAGGACGTCTCCGGATAGCTGCCCTCTCTCCATCTTTTATCACAAGAACCGTTTTCTCTTCCCGTCTGCGTTCCTTTTTCTTCTTCTTGACCGGAAGTTCCATCACCGTCTGATGCTCATATGCCACGCACAGATGTGATATGGGACAGGACTCACACTTGGCCATACCGTTTGGCACACAGACCATGGCACCAAGCTCCATAAGAGCCTGATTGAATTCACCAGGGTGTTCCTGCGGCATGATCCTCTGCATTTCCATCTCCACTTTGGTCTTGACTGATTGTTTTAATATGTCATCATAAGATTCAGTCAGCCTTGCATGTACCCGCAGCACATTTCCATCTACTGCCGGTACCGGAATCCCATATGCGATCGACGCAACTGCCCCGGCAGTATAATTGCCTATCCCTGGAAGTTCCTTTAACTGGCCATAATCTTTTGGAAGACTGCCCTGGTACTGCTCCACAACTTCTACGGCCGCCTTTTGGATATTACGGACCCGGTTATAATAGCCCAAACCTTCCCACAGCTTCATAAGCTGCTGTTCAGGACATACTGCCACATCCTTTATCGATGGAAGTGCGTGGATAAATCTCTCAAAATACGGTTTTACTGCCTCCACTCTGGTCTGTTGGAGCATGATCTCAGATATCCAGATATAATATGGATTCTTCGATTCCCGCCATGGCAAAATCCTGTGATTTTCTTTATACCATTCTAGTAATGGTTCAACTATCCTATCTATCATCCTACCTCATCTCCGTCAAAAAATCCACAGGAATCTTGCTGTCTATCCAGATTTCACCGGTCTTTACCTGACAGTCCCATGCCTGTACATGTACGCCTGCTTCTGCCGCCTTCTTCAGTTCCAGGCCAAATTCAGGCTGCGTTTTCCAGTTGGGCTGAAACCTTTGTACCCCTTTTAACTGGATCACAAAAAATATCCATGCTTCATATCCTTCTGTCATACATTTTTGAAGTTCCTGTATATGCTTTAATCCTCGAAGTGTAGGAGCATCAGGAAATCTTGCGGTTCCATCCTCCTCAAGCGTAACGCCCTTTACTTCGATAAAAGCCTTTTTCCCCTGATACTCTGCATACAGATCGAATCTGGACTGGTCATAGGTCTTCTCACTTTTCAGCAAAGTAAGTCCTGGAAATACACCACCTTTTTCTATCCACTCTCTCACCAGATAATTAGGCATCTGAGAATCAATATTGATGAGAATATCATTTTTATAGAGCTGGATCAGATCATACTTTGTTTTTCTGTTGGGATTATCTGATTCTTCCACATATACCTTCGTTCCGGGAATCAACAATTCCTTAAGACGGCCTGTATTCTTCACATGGCATACTTCTTCTTTTCCATTGATCTCAACGTGTGCAATAAAACGATTGGGCCTGCTCAAAAAGACACCCTCTCTTATATTTTTGTACTTCATTATTTCCTCCTGGCTTTTACGCTTGCTTTTTCTTCCTATTCTTTATACAATAAGATGACAAATGAATCAATCAAATTTCACACAAAGGAGATATTTATGGACAGTATTATATTTGATGTTGATGGAACGCTGTGGGACTCTACCGCCATATGTGCTGAAGCCTGGAATACCATCATCCACCAGAAAACTGATCTTGATCTTACTATTACAGAAGAAACTCTCAAAGGACTTTTTGGCAGGATCCTGCCTGATATAGCAAAGGTTATCTTTCCTGATTATCCTGTTGAGCGCCAGCTTTCCCTGATCGACCAGTGCTGCGAGGAAGAGCATCGTGCCCTGCTCGCTCACTGTGCTCCGCTTTACCCTGATCTCGAAGAAACGCTCATATCCCTTTCCCAAAAATACCGCCTCTTTATCGTAAGTAACTGTCAGGCCGGATATATCGAAGTTTTCTTAAAATCCAGTGGCTTCGGTCAGTACTTTGAAGGCCATCTTTGCCCTGGTGATACCGGTAATGCAAAAGCTGACAACATACGCCAGATCATTAGAGACTATAAACTTGCATCCCCTGTCTATGTGGGCGATACTGACGGCGATCACCGTGCAACAAAATCTGCCGGTATACCATTTGTGTTTGCAGCCTATGGATTTGGTTCTGTCTGCTCCCCTGATTATACCATTAATTGCCCCAAAGAGCTCCTTAAGATATTCTAAAGAAAAATTGAATATATCTATAAATGCATAAATAAAGCTGCATCCATATACAATCTTTAAGATCAAAATTGTATACGGACGCAGCTTTATTTACTTTACCATACAAATATTCCTGCTGCCATCATTTGCACTTATCAATTAAAACTGTATCCATCATTATACACACATATGATCGGAGTATCCTCATCGATCATCTTATAGATTGCTTTTGCTTTTTTATATGGCAGATTGATACATCCATGAGAACCACTGTACTTATAGATTGTTCCACCATAAGTTCCTCTCCAACTGGCATCATGAAGACCGATTCCCCTGTTAAATGGCATCCAGAAGTTTACATGTGCCTCATAACTTGGCTGTCCATCAGCACCAGGTGCTCCTCTAAGCACTCTGTCTGTTGTTTTGTAGGTTAAGAAGTAAACTCCCGGCGGTGTAAATCTGTCTCTCGTCATACGCCCTGATACGAGAGGTGTATCAAGGACCATTTCATTATCCTTATAATAATACAGATGCTGTTCTGTCAGATTGACTTCTATGTAAGTCGTACCCAGACCGTTGTTCTCTGTGTATTTTTCCTCACTGGAATACTCTGGCTCTCTTGATACGATCTCCTGCTTTTCTATATTTTCCGTTAATTTTTCGATTTCTGATCCCTGGTCGATCTTCCATCCATAATTCCCCCCCTCAACTGTCACATCAAGTCCGGAGGTTGTATGAAATGGCCGTTCCTTTCCCACAGTATCTACCTTTTTGGCCAGTTTTTTTACATAATTTTTTATTTTATTTTTAAACTTTTCATCATCCCTGGAGTAATTTCCCTCTTCATCCACATCAAGCCATTTGCGAAGATTGTCTCCATCAAAAACCTTTTCTCCTGTGGGAAGCTGATAGGTAACGCTTACTTTTGCCAACTCATTGAGCTGCTCCTGCTGTCTCAGTACCAATTCACTGTCTTTTGTATACACCGGCATCACGTAGGCCTTTGCCTCTTCCACCGAAAGTGTCTCTGATTTTCCGGAAACTGCCTGGCTGACTGCTTCCTGCATCTTTTCTGTATCAATCTTTGTTCCGTATGTCTCATCTACGATAACAAACTCATCTTTTTCAAATGTAACATATGCATCTTCCGGTGCTGTCTGGGCATCCTCCTGCATACTTTTCAATTCTTTTACTTTCTCTTCCAGTTTCTTTGCATCAAATGTTATATCTTCATTGATCCTATACTCTTCCTGTGCAAATACTCCCTTGATCCAGAAAAGTGGATTCTGAGCATTTATAAGCTTTTCCACGCCCTGGTCACTGACATATTTGTAGTCAATATCTGTTCCTGCAATCTCCTCTGTCACATCATCCCGAAACTCGATCTGAATCTGATAATCTTCCACCTTACTGCGGATCAGTTCCTCCGCCTGTTCGGCTGTCAAGCCTGCACATTCCACCTGATTGATCTTGGTCCCTGCAAAAAACTTATCACTATAGTAATAAGCTCTCCATCCATACAATCCGATTCCAACCACAAGTAATGTACATCCCACCGCTGCCGCAATTTTCTTTGATCTGTTTCTCATCCCATACTCCCAACGTAATTATGCATTATTTTTCTGCTGAATTTTTATATCTTATGACTCATATTACCTGCCATATTACCTGCCTTTTATTTTTTTCGCATGTTTTACACCACTGATAAAATTATTCAGCACGATGTTCACAACAAAGATCGCTATTGCTATCATCCCCGCCGCAAGCAATGTCTGCTGAAAAAAATACGAAGACATTTCTTTTTCTGATTTTAGTATATAATATACGATCCTGTACATCCCTGCTCCCGGCACAAGTGTCATATTCGCCGGTATCAAAAACATCGTTACCGGTGTCTTAAATATCCTCGCGCACACATGGGCACCTATGGATATCAGTACTGCTCCAAAAAATGTGGCAAGCAGCATGGATTCCGTAAAGTAATCCACGATCAGATACAAAAACCATCCCAAAGCACCATCTAAACCTGCCCATATTAAAAATCTCTTCTCAACTCCCAGTACCACACCAAATCCCACAACCGCAACCAATCCTCCTGTGCTTTGCCAAATCATCTCTATAATATTCTCCATCACATACCTGCTCCTTGTATATTTTGAACTTTCAGGGTTACCGAAACCAAGCTATACGATATACATCCCGATACCGATTCCAACTGCAACTCCCAAAGCGATAACAAAAGCCTCTGCTGCCCGCGCAAGACCTGACAGATAATCACCGTGAAGCGTATCAAAAACAGCATTGGTAATGGCTGCACCCGGAACAAACGGCATGATACCACTTATGATCAGAAGATTTTTGTCATAAGTCCCCGGCAAATACTTCACGATCACTCCTATCGTGACTGCCAGCACAACAGAACACAATATATTCTCAAGAAACATATGGATTCTATATCTTCTGCACACAAAAAGTACATATGCCGAAACAAATCCTGCAAAAGCCGCTATCAGTGCACCCGGTATAGAAGCACCAAACATGATGGCAAATCCACCAGTGATCGCCATCATTGATATGAGATTTTTTCTCGGTATCTGAGGTTCTTTCCACAGATTCTTCATCCGGCGAAATGCTTCCTCAAGAGTAATCTGATCCCCGCAAAATTCTCTCGATATCATATTGACTCTGTCGATCACAGAAAGGTTCGTCCCTCTCTTTGTGATCCTTCGTACCACAGTCAGTGAATCGATCGATGGATCATCAAGAGTTGCCACAAATCCTGTCATCATAACAAGAACCTGTACCGTCTTCAACTCTGATTTTTTTAATATCCGGTAAATCGTATCTTCGACCCTGTACGTTTCGGCGCCGTTTTTCATCAGAATCTCTCCCGCAAACACCGCTGTGTCCAGCAATAATTTATAGTCCATAAGAAATATTTCTCCCCAATATATTCTTTAAATCTGACTTAGAAAAGGACACCAGGAAATCTCCCAGTGCCCTTCCTTCGTGTTCCATGCAAATTTGATTATTACGGAAATTATTTGTTATCAAGTGCGATCAGTTTTGTTATGATTTCTTCGCAGATCTGCACCACATTTTTTCCATCTGTAGAAACCGTGATATCTGCAACTGCTTCATAACGAGCTTTTCTCTTGCTCATTAACTCCTCGATAAACTCTACATTCATATTGTTATTCAGGATAGGTCTGTCTGTGCTGTCTTTTACACGCTCATAAATCGTCTCCGGCTTAGCTGTCAGAAGGACTACCCGGCCATGTTTCTTCATATGGTCAGCATTTTCTTCTCTCATGACTACACCGCCGCCACAGGACACGATCGCCTGGCTCTTTTTTTGTAACTCGATCAGTGTATTGCTCTCAAGATTACGGAAATATGCTTCCCCATACTCTGCAAATATATCTGCAATAGACATTCCCTGTTTTTTCACGATCATTTCGTCCATCTCGATCCGTTCCATCTCGAGTTTGTCCTTAAGTCCCGCTGCCACAGTACTCTTTCCTGAACCCATGAATCCAACAAGGAAAATATTGTAATCAAACAGGCTCTTCGCCTGGATCTTACGGCTGTTTTTCACTATATATTTGAAGATATCAAGGATCTCTTCCTCAAATTCATTGTCACCCAGTTTTGCTGCCAGTACATCTGTCTGTTTCTTTTCCTGTTCCGGCTGGATGATCGGAATACCCGTCTGTTTCTTGTATTCGATGATCTCCTGTACATATCCCATACGGACAACCAGCTGATCAATGATCTTATCATCACATTCGCCCATCTTCGCGCGTATCTCTTCTAACTTTTCCATTATTATAAAACCCTTTCTCATAATCTTTAGATAAATGAAATCACTTTCCGCCCATTATAACAAGAAAACCCTGCTGGTGCAAGCTAAAGTATGAAAAGGAATTGACAAAATCGACCTGTTTCTATACGATGAAACAAAGGAGGAACGCACATGAACCTTAATCAATTATACTATTTTCAGACGATCGCAAGACTTTCTCATTTTACCCAGGCTGCCGAGGAGCTCCATATTTCCCAGCCCAGTCTGAGCTATGCCATGTCCAGCCTTGAAAAAGAGCTGGGAACTGTCCTTTTTGAAAAGCAGGGACGAAACGTAGTGCTCACAAAATACGGACAGCTCTTTCTCACTCATGTGGAGCGTTCTTTGGAAGAATTAGAAAATGGAAAAAGACAGCTTGCGAAATATACCAGTGAGGAACAGGGACAGATAGATATCGGTTATGTTTATCCTCTGGCTCCCCGCTATATCCCCCGTATGGTCCGCAGTTTTATCGATCATCCCCAAAACAAAGGGGTAAATTTTACATTTTATCAGGGGATCACATCAACCTTGATATCCGGACTGAAATCAGAAAAATACGATGTGATTTTTGCTTCCCGGGTGACTGAGGAAGATGATATAGAGTTTGTTCCGCTCCTGCAGCACAGTCTGTCTGTCATCGTGCCGAACAACCACCCTCTTGCCCACCTTACCAGCATCCCTTTGAAAATGATCGAAGATTACCCTCTGGTCGTTTATCACAAAGAAACTGGGCTTGGACAACTCACATTGAAACTTTTCGAGCTTTCCGGACTGACTCCAAACATCATCAGTGTTGCACAAAATGAACAGGCTCTCTATGGACTGGTAGCTGAAGGCTTCGGCATCTCACTTGCTGCCGTGATCCCTGAGATCTCACTCTTTGATGTGACTGCCATACCAGTGGAAGAAGCTTACTGTAAACGCCATATCCATATGGCATACTTAAAAAATCACTTTCAGCCGCCGGCTTTGAAACGTTTTATAAAATATGCAAAGAATAATCATTTTGATATGTGACTTCTATACAATAACGCCAAAAATCCCAGTACCCGCTTCATCGAAACTGGTACTGGGATTTTATTCAAGTTCAAGATAAAATTATTTTTCTGATTCTGAAAGATATAGCTCTACGAGTTCTTCTCCTGCCTGCTCTTCGATATTTTCATATACATTCTGCGACAGGCTTCTTATTTCTTCATGTACCTCTTCCGAAAGTTCTACAATCTCCACACCATAATCTTCCATGACTGATATTCTCTCAGCAACTCTTTCATCTGCCTGTTCTCTTGCATATGCAGTTGCTGTTGCGGAAGCCTGTTCGATAATCGCTCGCTCTTCCGGTTCCAGATTCTCAAGAAATTCATCATTGACCAGCAGCGATATCATATGAGGCAGATGGTTGGTCTGAACTACATATTTTTGCTGTTCATAAAGTTTACCCGATACGATAACCTCGTATGGATTCTCCTGTGCGTCAATAGTATTTTGCTGAAGTCCGATATAGACTTCACTGAAAGTCATAGGCGTTGGATTTGCATTCAGGTCCTTCCAAAACAACAGATGATTGGAATTCTCCATGGTTCTGATCTTTTGTCCTGTAAAGTCCTTGATTGTTTCTATCTTTTTATTAGTAGACATGACACGAAATCCCTGATCTGCCATACCCAGCAGATGATAACCATTTTTCTCATAGATATTTTGCAGTGCATCCGAGAAGGTCTGATCATCCACCGCGGTCCGCACTGACTCTATCTCACTGTATGCGCATGGCAGATCAAACACTGATATCTCCGGCATAAAGCTGACCTGAGGGGCAGTATTTTGCACAACGAAGGGAATATCCCCATCTGCACAGCTTTCCAAAAGTTCACGGTCACTTCCTATGATTCCATTTGCATAGATCTGTATCTTCATCTTTCCTTCACTTAGCCGGTCAACTTCTTCGATAAACTTTTCTCCATATATCTGAGTGACCGTATCCTCCGGACTGCTGCTTCCAAGAGGCCAGGCATACGTCTGGGTATCATTTTTTTTGCATCCTGCTGCGATCAGCGGCAAAATCGATATAGTCAGAAGATACATTACCATTTTCATTCTCTTTTTCATCACGCACCTCCTAAAAGAGTCATGCTGATCTGCGGGATAAATGTGATCAGCAGGAGGGCTATCAGGAAAAATATGATCATCGGCAAAGCCTTTTTCGCTATTTTCATAACCGGTATATCAGCAAGAGAACTTGCCACAAATAGATTCACCCCGATCGGCGGTGTAACAAAGCCGATGGCAAGGTTGATGACCATAATGATACCAAAATGCACCGGATCAACGCCCGCTCCAACGATGATAGGAAGCAGGATAGGTGTGGTAATAAGGATGGCCGGGCTTGTATCCATCACCATTCCAACCACGAGGAGAAACAGATTAATAATAAGAAGGATAACGATCTTTCCCGAGAAAGATTCCAGGATCCATGCACTGACCATCTGCGGCACCTGCATCAAAGTAAGCACTCTTGAAAATGCATTTGACGCCACAAGGATGAATAAAAGCGGTGCAAATGTCCTGCAGGCTTCCACCAGGATTCCATAGATATCTTTGAACTTTATGGATCTGTAGATGACCATACTTACAAAAAGTGCATAAAATACCGAGATGACAGCAGCCTCTGTGGGAGATGCGATACCTCCGTAGATACAACCCAGGATGATAACCGGCGTGAGCAGTGCCCACACGCTTTCCTTCATCACCTTCCACAATCCTTTTTTATGAAGTCTGTCCACTTCCAGATTGATTTTTTCCTTGTCTTCCCCATATCGGCGGCAATAATAATAAGCGTATCCCATCAGTAGAACTGCGATCAATACTCCCGGTATGATTCTTGCAAGAAACAGATCACTGACCGATTCCCCTGATGCCATGGCAAACAAAATATAAGGAATGCTCGGCGGGATGATGACTCCAAGTCCACCTGCCACCGCCACGATAGCAGTAGAAAACGTCTTATCGTAACCAAGTGTGATCAAGATAGGGATCGTCATACTTCCAACAGCAGCCACCGTCGCCGGTGCCGAACCTGAGATAGCCCCGTAAAAAAGACAGGTGATGATGACTGCACACGGGATGCCCGCCCTTCTTTTCCCTATAAAATAAGAAAATACATCGAACAACTTCTTGGAAACACCGCCCTTTGCCATGATGATACCTGAAAGCACAAACATGGGAATCGCAAGCAGCGGAAAACTGTCGATGCCGCTCACCATAGATCGTACCACATAAGTCGCACTTGCCGTGAAGCTTGAGTCAAATGCCCCTGGGATCACGGATGCAATGCCAAGAGATATGGAAACCGGTATGGCAATAAACAAACATACAACGAAAATGATCATGATTTCTATAATTGTCATAGCTTAGGCCTCCTGCATCTTTGAAGCTCGATCCACCATCTCTGTGCGATACGAAATCCCACCAGTGCAAAACAGACAAATGGCGCTGCCTGTACGAGATACATAGGCATCTCGCACGCAGCACTTGTCTGTCCGCTCTCGATGGAAACCACAAGATATTTCCATGCGAACGGTATCATATAAGCGAAAAATATAAATTCAAATGTATGATTGACCACTTTTACAAAAGCCTTTTTCCTTGGGGATAATCTGCCAACTAACTGTTCGATTTTGATAGAGATACATTTTACTGTACAATAGCTTACGCTCAGGAATCCAGACCAGATAAACAGATATCTGGTAACCTCCTCTGTCCATGAAAGGGAATAGTTGAAGATATATCTGGCGCATACCTGGATACCCATGATAAGAGTCATCGCCAGCAGCAAACCTACCATAACCACTTCCTCAAAATTTTTGTTCAGCCATTTTATTATCCGCATATTTTCTCCCAATTAAATGCTCTTATGTAATATTTCCAGTACATTTTTCAGTTCATGTACTCCGATCTGTCCCGGTGCAGAAGCTTTTTTTGCTGCCCCAAAGGTAAGGGCAGAACCAAATGTCTCTCCGCAAAGACGGCTTACCACACCAGTTCCAGCCATAGACATGGTGATGATCGGACGGTCTGCATAATTTGTTGCCATCTCTTCTGTCGCGCTCAAAAGTACAAGCACATCTTTTTTAGACTGGGGCATAACTGCGATCTTCGGGATATCTGCTCCCAGTTCCTGCATTTTCCTAAGTCTTCCTACGATATCATCTTTGTCAGGAGTCTTATTAAAATCATGATTGGATGCTACCACTTTTACTCCTGCAGCATGAGCACCTGCTATGATCTTCTTAACGATTTCATCCCCTGTAAATGCTTCCACATCAACCAGATCCACATATCCGCTTTGGGCAGCTTTGATATTAAGTTCTGCATATGCGCCATCCTCGATTGCCTTTTCTCCGCCTTCTTTTGAAGTGCGGAAAGTAAAGAGGATCGGAGTATCTCCCAGTGCTTCCCTAAGTTCTTTCATGGTTTCTTCCACTTTATCAAACTCAAATACATTTTCAAACCAGTCAACACGCCATTCCACCACATCTACAGGAATGTCTCCAAAGGTTTTAGCTTCAGCGATGATTTCTTCTTTTGTAACTCCAACGATCGGAACACAGATTTTTGGCATACCTTCTCCGATTTTTATATTTCTTACTGCTACTGGATTCATATTATTTACTCTCCTTTGCTTCATTTGCTCTTTCTAAGAGTTTATTATAGCGTACGTTTACGAACAATGCCAATAAAACTCCTATGATCGTAATAACAATATTCATAACAAGAATATCTGCTTTGTCCATCTTTCCTGCTACAGAAAGGATCGTATAGTTTGAAAGGCTGGAAGCGATCATAACGATACTCGTGATCGTTCCTTTGATCCTTGGGAATAAATCATTTGCAGTAGCTGTCACAAGCTGAAGTACGACCGCACCTGCTGAATAACCCACAACTGCTGCTCCAATATAACAAATGGATGGAGTTCTTAATATATATACTGCTGCTATCATAACCGTGGCGATCAAAGGATATACGAAGATAAAACGAACACCTTTGATTTTATTTACCAATACTGTAGTTACGATAATTGCTGCAAGGGATCCAAAAGAATAATATGTCTGCATCATACTTGGGTCTGCGATTCCTACATATTCTTTCGCAAAATCCTGTGCACAGTTAAGCCATAACTGGAAAGTCGCTGTTCCTGTGAATCCGATCAGGATAAGTGCGATACTCTCAATAGAAAAATGAGCATTCTTGATATCCTGGATCAAAGAGGTCTTCGCCCCCTTTGCTGCCTTCCCCTCCGGCAGTGGTACGAAAAATACCATAACGCCGATCACAAGGATCGCTGCACCTGATACATATAAGAGCACATTCAGGGAAAGATTAGCCCCGGTGATCGCACCGATCATAAATGGCAGCAACAGCTGTGAGCATGAAATAGAAAATTTCGTCAGCATAGTTGCCACACTGGAACGTGGCTCCAGGATCTCAACACATGCCGGGATAACACCACAGTCAAGAAATGAATTGGCAATTCCGCCAAGGACTGCTGCGATGTACGCAATAGTCATGTTCGGTGAAAATGCAAGTCCAAGGAAAAAGATCGCATAGGACCCTGCACCGATGATCGATGCGACTCTTCTTCCCAGTTTGTCTGACAACGGGCCAGCAAAAGGAAGGGCGATCAAACGTCCAAGACCTAATGCCGCTGCGACCATAGTGACCAGTCCCACATCAGATAAGCCCCACTGCTCCACAAGTGATTCTTTGATCACGGCCTGTCCCAGAACGGAACAGCCGATGCCATGGATAAAATAGTTCAGGTAAAGTATAAATGCACTTGGATAGTATTTCTTTTTTGATACAGCCGCTGCTGCATTTGAAGATGCGTTCATATTGTTCTCCCTCTTATGATTTACTATTTTTATTCGTATTTGATATCAAGGATTTCTTTCATATATTCAATCGGCATTGGTTCACCTGTCCAAAGTTCAAATGCTGCTGACCCCTGGAAAAGCATCATTCCAAGTCCATTCATGGTTTTGCATCCGGCTTCTTTTGCCTGTTTTAACAACGCGGTCTCTCTTGGAGCGTATACTGTATCGGTAACGATCAAGTCAGGACGGAAAAAGGAGATATCCGGGATAACGGACTGGCCTTCCAGTGGCTTCATGCCAACACCTGTTGCCTGTGCAAATAAATAGCTGTCTGCGATTTCTTCTTTTAATTTTTCTTTATCATCCAAATCATACAGGTTCACGATACAATCTGTATTTTCTCTGATTTTCTTTACTGTTTCTTCTGCATTTGCCCAGAATTTGTCTTTGATATTGAAAATAGACATTTCTTTTACGCCGTCAAGGGCTGCCTGGATCTCGATGGCTGTGGCTGCTCCGCCTGCTCCTGCGATCGTCATCTTTTTACCGATCACATCGATATTGTTGTCTTTCAGGGACTGCATGTAGCCGATACCGTCTGTGATATGACCCGTCAGATGACCGTTATCATTTACGATGGTATTTACTGCGCCGCAAAGCTTTGCTGCCGGTGATAATTCATCCAGATACTTATGTACTACCGTTTTATTTGGCATGGATACGTTGGATCCTCTCATCTTGAGAGCGCGAAGACCTGTAATTGCATCTTCCAGACTGTCATTATCCACTTCGAAAGCCAGATATGCATAATCATATCCTAATTTTGCAAAGGCTTCGTTTTGCATCGCCGGTGAGCTTGAGTGTCTGATCGGGTATGCCATGAGTCCGATGAGTTCTGTGTGACCTGTAATTCTTTCTGCCATTTTCTTATTCTCCTTTTTGTGGGTTATTGTTAATATTTTAACGTTTCCTGTTGACATTATTATACCAAGGTGTATATATAAAATCCAATCGAAGAATTCGTGGTTTCCATAGATTTTTTCTATCTTTTACATTTTAGCACTTTAAAGTGCTTAACTATTGACATTTCTATTTTCTCTTTCTATAATGAAAAACAAGGTAATCGTTCAGTGACTGCTGAACCTTTCTATATTAGATTTCAAAATAAATGTTACATATAAGGAGAATAATAATGTCTAAACAAATCACCGGCCACACACGTTTGGCTTGCCTGCTTGGCAGCCCAGTCGCACATAGTATCTCACCTGCTATGCATAATGAAGCATTCGACCAGTTAGGACTTGACTGCACATACCTGGCATTTGACGCAGGTACCGACAATCTTCCAACCGTTGTAGAAGGTCTTCGTAAGATGAATGTCTTAGGTTTCAATCTTACTATGCCGGATAAAAACCTGATGTGTGAATTATGCGATGAACTGACTCCAGCTGCTAAGATCGGCGGAGCTGTCAATACTGTATTAAATGATAATGGCAAGTTTATCGGCTATACCACTGACGGTGTTGGATTCATGGAAGCCTGCAAAGATGCCGGTTTTGATATCATAGGTAAAAAGATGACCCTGCTCGGTGCCGGCGGTGCAGCAAGTGCCATTTTGATCCAGGCAGCTCTGGATGGTTTATCTGAGATTTCTGTGTTCAGCATCCATGATGCATTCTGGGATCGTGCAAAAACTATTGTTGAAAAATTAAATGCTGAAACTTCATGTAAGGTAACTTTATATGACTTTGATGATCCTGCCGTATTAAAACGTGAGATTCAAAGCAGTGCTATCCTCACAAACGGAACTTCCGTAGGTATGGCTCCAAAGACAGATGCATGTATCATCACAGATACTTCCGTATTTACTCCTGACCTTATGGTCTTTGATGTAATCTATAACCCCGAAGAAACTAAACTTCTGAAGTTGGCAAAAGAAGCCGGATGCCGCACAGCAAATGGTCTCTATATGCTTTTGTATCAGGGTGCTGCTTCCTTCAAGATCTGGACCGGCAAAGACATGCCAACAGACATCATCAAAGAAAAATACTTCAAACGCTAAACATCATGTGCTAAGCATATATACCGTAATATAAAAAAGACAGAAGAACCTGGATATCATTCCAAAGCTCTTCTGTCTTTTTTGTTCGTCTTGTTCATTTTCGATCCATAGAAATTTTCTATGAGAATCGCCGATTTTTCAATTTGTTTTATCAATTACCAGGCACTATAATGAATACATAGAGTTGTTAAAGAATTAACACATAAATCCACATTCCACGGAGGAAAGAAAAATGAACAAATATTCCCACATTTTCACACCCCTGACAGTAAAAACCATGACAATGAAGAATCGTGTTTGTATGACACCTATGGGAACCAACTTTGGTGAGCAGAGCGGAGAGATGAGTTTCCTGCATATCCAGTATTACGAGCAGCGTGCAAAAGGCGGAACAGGACTGATCGTTGTAGAAAATGCCAGTGTTAATTCCCCGCAGGGTTCCAACGGAACCACTCAGATCCGTATCGATCAGGATAATTATATCCCTCGATTCTACAAATTGGTAGAATCTGTTCACAAGCATGGAGCCTGCATCGCTATCCAGATCAACCATGCTGGAGCATCTGCAGTATCTGCACGTATCGGCGGCCAACCTGTATCTGCTTCCAACATTCCTTCCAAGGCAAACGGTGAGATTCCTCGCCCCCTTACAGTTGAAGAAATCCAGCAGATTGCCAGAAAATATGGTGAAGCAGCAAAACGTGCGCAGATTGCTGGATTTGACGCTGTCGAAGTACACTGTGGCCACAGCTATCTGATCAGCCAGTTCCTCTCTCCTACTACTAATGATCGTACAGATGAATTCGGAGGAAGCCCGGAAAATCGTGCTCGCTTCGCTTCTATGGTCATGAAAGAAGTCCGTGACGCAGTTGGTCCACGTTTCCCTATTATGATGCGTATCAGTGCTGATGAATTCGTAGAAGGTGGAAATACATTGGAAGATACCCTGAATCTGCTGGAGTACTTCCAGGGCGAAGCTGATATTATCGATGTATCCGCGGGTCTCAACAGTTCTATCCAATTCCAGATCGATGCCAACTACCTTGCTGATGGATGGCGTTCTTATATGGCAAAAGCTGTTCGTGAAAAATTCAAAAAGCCAGTGATCACTATGGGAAATATCCGTAATCCACAGGTCGCAGAAGATATTCTTGAGCGTGAAGATGCAGACATCATCGGTATCGGCCGTGGACTTATCGCAGATCCGGACTGGGTAAATAAAGTAGAACTTGGAAAAGAAAATCTTATCAGAAAATGTATCTCCTGTAATGTAGGATGTGCCGGAAACCGTATCGGAATCAATCGTCCTATCCGTTGTACCATCAACCCTGCAGTCAACGAGGGCGGCGATTACAGAAAAAAACGTATCAATAAGCCTTGTAATGTTGTTGTTATCGGAGGCGGAACTGCTGGTCTTGAAGCTGCATGTACTGCTGCTGAGGTCGGATGTGTTACCTTCCTTGTGGAGCAAAAGGATCATCTGGGTGGTCTTGCTGTTGAGATTGGAAAGATTCCGGACAAAAAACGTCTGAATGACTTCCCTGATTATCTGATCAACCGTGCAAAGAACCTCAAAAATCTTTTTATCTTCACCAATACAAAGGCTCACCTTGAACTGGTAAAAGGATTCAAACCTGACATTATCGTAAATGCAACCGGCTCCAATCCTCTGCTCCCGCCTATCAAAGGTCTGCATGAGAGCATGGGAAAAGAGAATAGTAAAGTTGCATCCATCCAGGATATGATCAATAATATCCCGACTTATCCAGAAGATATGAAGGGGAAGAAAGTAGTTGTTATCGGCGGCGGTGCCGTAGGTCTTGACGTTGTTGAATTCTTTGCCCCACGGGGAGCGGATGTGAGCATCGTTGAAATGATGCCGCAGATTGGAAAAGATCTTGATCCTGTATCCAAAGTTTCAACGGCTGAACTGATGAAAAAATACAGCGTTGATCAGAGACCTGGGACTGCACTTGTTGAAGTCCATGATGATTATTTCCTTGTCAGCAAAGATGATGTACCAGAGGAGCTGCATTTTGATTACGGATTTGTATGTCTGGGAATGCGTTCTCACTCTCCTATTTTTGCAGAGCTGAAGGAAAACTTCGATGCAAAAGATGTAGAAATCTACAACATCGGTGACAGCGTCCGCGCACGCCGTATCATAGATGGTGTTTCCGAGGGAAGAAATGTATTGAATATCCTTGAGAAAAGAGATTTCTTATAAATCAAACACATTTTATCTTATCTATTATCCACAATAAAAACAGGAAATCGTTCAGTTATTTTTCTGACGATCTCCTGTTTTTTTATTGTGGATATTATCACTTAAAAATTCATTTTTACTTTTTATATCCTATGATAACCTTTGGGTTAGCATCCTTGATCTTTTGGAGGGTACTGTCAACGACTTCCACAGTCGCCTCCAGCTTAAGTACCTCCTGATTCTTCAAAACAAGCATCAAAAACGCCATAGAAAAATCTGACCTTGAACAGCAGGTTGTGGCTGTTGCTTCCTCCACACGTTTATAACAATTGACAATATCATCCGTCAAAACTTCTTTTTCTGAAAGCATCTTCTTGTACCAGATTTTTCCGTTTTCCATTTTTATGAATTTCATAATGACTCTCTCTTAAAATTCTTTTTTCTTAGCCTTGAATGGCTTTTTCTTATAGTCTCTATTGCCTTTATATTCGCGATGTTCTTTCTGATCCCATTTTCCTTTGTAGTCTCTGGAACCTGAACCACTGCTTCTATAAGATTTTTTCTTTCCGAACTTTCTATCATCCTTGAATACCTTGATAGTCTTGACATCCTGAACTGCGGCCAGTTTTTTGTTCTTCTTCTGGATCTTCTCACACAGAACTGCTGCGATGTCTTCTGCATCGTATCCTTCTTCGATCAGCTCACTAACAAGCTCTTTCCAAGTCTCATCCACGCCACGGCTGATAGCTTTGCGGATACTCGCTGCAAACTCATCATTTCCCTGTGCAACGATCGTGTTGATCGTAGGGATATCTTTTTCTTCGATAGATGCCCCTGTATACTTCTCGATCTCGCGCAGACGATAAAGCTGTTTTCTGTTGGCAACAAGAGTATAGCTGGCACCTGACTTTCCTGCACGGCCTGTACGTCCGATACGATGAATGTAATATTCATTTTCCTGTGGGATATCATAGTTAAATACTGCTTCCACATCATCAACATCGATACCACGAGCAGCTACATCAGTAGCTACCAGGATTCTTACACGTCCAGTCTTGAACTCACGCATAACGATATTTCTCTGGTTCTGCTTCAGATCTCCATGGAGTCCTGCAGCCTTAAATCCCTGCTCACACAGTTCATCTGTCAGATCATCTACCATCTTCTTTGTATTACAAAATACAAGTGCACGCTTCGGTTTGTGATACTCGATCAACAGCTTCAGAGCATCATTCTTACTTTCTTTTGGGATGTTGTAATAGCTCTGCTCGATATTGGCTACTGTACGCTGGCCTTTATCTGCTTTAACTAAAACAGTATTATTCTGGAAATCATTGGTGATCTTCATGATCTCTGGTGAAAGTGTTGCACTGAATAAAACAGTCTGATGCTCTTCCGGTGCACTCTCAAGGATCGTGCGGATATCATCAATAAATCCCATGTTCAGCATCTCATCAGCCTCATCGAGAACGATGGTCTGAAGATTATCCAGTTTCAATGTTTTGCGACGCATATGATCCATAACACGTCCTGGAGTTCCCACTACGATACGGGCTGTCTTCAGTGCTCTGACCTGGCCTTCCATCGGCTGACCGCCATAAATAGTAGCAACCGATATGCCTCTCAGATATTTTGCATATTTACGGATCTCATCAGAAATCTGTACTGCCAGTTCTCTGGTGGGGGATAATATAAGAACACTGGCTCTATCAGTATTATCTGCCGTACGCTGTACGATTGGAATACCAAATGCTGCCGTCTTTCCTGTTCCTGTACTGGATCGTCCTGTAACGTCCTTGCCTTCGAGGATATAAGGGATAGAACCACCCTGTATATCTGTTGCTTCCTCATACCCCATCTCAGATACTGCTCGTAAAATTTCTTTCCGTAAGTTTAATTCATTAAAATCCATTCTTTACCTTTATCTTTCTATATGATCTATCGTTTTCCTATGCCTGTATAGGCACATCTTTTAGTATACCACATTTTTTCGGAAAAAGGTGAGGAAGTTTTATTTTTTGTAAACTTTCTGAATTCCTGCAATAAGACAAGCTTATCCCTCATGCTTTTCCCTCTGTAATTTTTCTGCTAATTTCTGAATTCCCTTCATACTTAACTGCTTCACGCATCGTGCAACCTTTTCCACAGAATCACCCTCTCTTAAAAGTGCCCTGGCATTTTCTTGTGCCACTTCCTTTGTCACTTCCTTTGTCACCTCTTCTGTTACTTCTTTGGTTACTTCCTCGGCTAATTGCTTCATCGCTTGCTGCTTCGCTATCGAAAATAGTTCTTCAATTATTTCTCTCTTTTTTTCTTTTCCTTTATACGTTAACGGAAGAATAACAAATTCCATCAATTCCTTATCTGTCAATTTTTCTTTTCGCTCTATTTTTCCCGTTAAACGTTTCCTGATCTCCAATGAATCCATTTCGGACAAGAATGCCTGCCTTTATTCTACACCTCTCTATTCAAGTGCCCCCTTAGCCTTTTTCTTACTCGCACATCTCTCTTCCCTATTCCCTAACGCTTTCACCCTGCCTTCCAGCAAAAGCTTTCTGCCCTCTTCATTTCTGGTATACACAAGCTCATATTTTCCTATAAACGGTCTCATGCATTCTGCGAACACCTGGGCATCTTCTTTTTTCTTTGCAAATGCATCCGGTACCGCGAAGAACCCATCCAGCCTGTTTCGCTTTTTACGGTTAACAAGAAGATATCTCTGATTATCGATTTCGGAGAAAAATTGCAGTACACAATTGGCAAAGTCTGCCTTTTCTTTCCCTGTTCCACCCATAAGGTATACGGCATGGAAGATACCCAGTGCTGACTGGGTTTCCACTTTGCAGTTTTCACTGGAGATCATTCCTTTTTCCAGCATCGCCTTTCGGATCCCTGCCCCGAAGATTTTTAGTCGTTTCAGCGGAGAACTCAGTACCATAGCTTTTATTCCAAAAAATATGATACCTGCTGCCAGTGCCATATTGATCATGAGACCGACCACACCCAGATCATGCAGTCGAAATCCCAAACGAATAAGACCCTCGATGCAGACCAGACCAGCGATCTTAGCCATTGCACGAAGGGCATCATAAAATGCCGTTACAGTAATAAGTCTTTCCGAGATATCTACTTCTTCTGTCACTTCAATCTGGTCAAAGATGGCAAGCGAACCTTCCCAGCGGGTCTTTAACTGTTCCCTTTTATCAGACATCGCAAGCATCTGCTTATTGATTTTTTCAACATTTGACTTTGTAAATGGCGGCTGGATCACAGACAGCCTTCTCATTCCATTTTCTATTGTATTTTCTTCATAATGAAGTCCCAGAAAATGTTCCATTCTTCGAGACAGCATTTGAAAATCTTCGCTGTTGGCACCCGATTCATTTTCATTTCCCGCTCTCACTGGATTAACACATACCAGATGCCACACATTACTGGTCTTATCCGGATTTTCTTTATCTATTCTGATCGCTCTTCCACGCATCTGATTGCTGAGCATAAAGGAGCCCACAAAGCTTGCCAGCACAAGACTGTTCACGCAGGGAGCATCCCATCCTTCCCCCAGGAGGGATTTTGTTCCGATCAATGCCTGTATATAGCCTTTGTTGAAAAGCTCCGTCACCGCCGCGGTCAGAAAATGGGTATTTCCCACAGCTTTGACTTCCAGATAATCCTCCGAGGAAAGAACCCCTGCCTGAGAAAATGTAACCTTCTCTACGCCCACCATCTCGATCAGATAGGGCTTCGCTTCTGCCGGGATGATGATCATCGTTCCACAAAGTACGCCCAGCCGGAGCTTTCCACCTGCACTGATATGTTTTCCATCTTCCGCTTCTCTTCTTAATAATTCAAAAAATGGGAGCACACCCATCTGGTTCATCTCGACACTTGAATCTCCCAGATTCTTCTCACATTCCTTTCGGATATAGTCTGTGAGGATCAGCAGTCTAAGACTGCTTCCCATGGATGCATACTCATGAAAGGTAATCTCTTTGATGCTCTCAATCTTCCCTTTTGAACGGGTAAGCAGCTTTTCTATCGCAGCACTTGCAGCCATGCAAACCTTTTTCTTTTCCAGCAGGCCTGCCACCTTCAGTTCACTGATCAGCTGTTCCCGATAGACCTTATCGCACAGATAGGATTCTGTATCATCATATAAGATTCCCTGCATCAGGCGCTCCATCCATTTTGCTTCCATCGCTGGCAGTCTTTTTGCACCCAGCAGGCGAAGGAGACGCTTTGGAAATTCTATTTTCTTTTCCTGAAGATAGATCAAGATTGACGAAAGATAAGCCGGATCATCCAGGAGAACCTCATCCGAAGTCTCTCCATAAAGTCCCTTGTGGCTCTTGACTATCTGTGTCAGACTCTCATCTGCCAACAGCTTTCTCATCATATTTTCGCTGCTTTCTTTAAACTTGCCTATCTCCTTCATTTCTTCTCTTGTGGGATAATTTAACAGTACATAGTCCTGATGAGGACACAGACTTCCTTCTTTTACCAATTCCGGGATAGTGATCTCTTCGTCGATTTCTCCGCACATATCGATATAACGTTTCCACATGGCAGGCAGCGAATCGTACGGCGGCGTAGCCGTCAACGAGATCACCTTCGCCTCGGCAAATGACTTTCTAAAGTTTTCCAATGCCTTCCACCATTCGCTTCGAAGATGGTGGCATTCATCCAAACATATCGTCCCAAGCCCTGCACGCTTCATCGTATCAACCAGTTCAAAGTTGGAATAATCCACCTCTTCTTTTTCCTGTATCAATGCAGTATCATCAAATTCTTCTGTTGTCTCTTCCGGTTCATCAGCGATCTCTCCTCGATATCTGGTCATGGCACTATGCAGTGCCTGATAGGTCGCAACAGTGATAAATCTGGGGTTTTTCAGATTATTTGACAGATAGTCCTCCCCTTTTATGCCGTCTTTTAAAAATGCATCTTTGATCCGCTCGATCCACTGCTCTCTTATCGTTATGGAAGGTGCTAAAATCAGGGCTGGCTGGTCGATCCTGCCGATAAGCTCGATCCCCAACGTCGTCTTTCCCGACCCCGGAGCGGCCACGATATGTATCTTTCCATCTTTCAGATATTCATCTGAATGAAGGAGTACACGCTTTTGATATGTTCTCCATGTTCCCTTGAATTCCAGTATTTTGCTCATTTTCTCCCTCTATATCTGTATCATTTATATTTTTTCTTTTATTTTCCCCTATTTCTTCCTAAAAAGCAACCCTGTGCAGATATTGAATATGAAAAATCATTGTAAAATCTCCTTCCAACCAACAGCCCTCCAACCCCAGCCTCCAGAGGCTGCCCCGGCGGGAACATATGGGAGTGGTAAGGCCATCGGGGGAAAACTGATGAAAAACTTAGCGAGGAAGAGACAACTTCTGCAGGATGATGTGTGCTCACCAAAGCACACATCAAGGGCACCTGAGGTGTGTATGCTTCAGCATACACGCCGAATGTGACCGTTTCCTGTAGAAGTTGTCTCTTTCTTGCTTATCTTTTTCACAGCGAATCCCCCTGAACTTACCACTCCCATATGTTCCCGCCGGGGCGTTCTCTGGAGGCTGGGCTGGGGTTGGAGGGTGCCTCCCCCTAATCCACTTTTAAAATCATTTCCAGTATCCTTCTGGCACTAACATATATCTCCTCAAACGAAATCAACCCTTTCTCATAAGCCTCTTTCACTCTCTCCGGAAATCCATTTGCCATCTTCACATCATTTCCTGCTTTTGTCTCACGGTAATGCTCACCCTGAGTCCACCAGTCAGTAGTCACCATTCCATCGAATCCCCATTCATCCCTGAGGATGCCGGTGAGCAGTTCCTTATGCTCCGATGCCTGAACACCATTAATAAGATTATAAGAAGTCATGAGCGCAAATGGTGCCGATTCCTTAACAACGATCTCAAATGCCTTCAGATAAATCTCTCTAAGAGCACGCTCTGATACTCTGGAATCACATCCCTTACGGTTCGTCTCCTTGTTGTTACATGCAAAATGCTTTGGACATGCTCCCACATGCATAGACTGGATACCGCGGACCATAGCTGCGCCCATCTTACCTGCAAGAAGCGGATCTTCTGAATAATATTCGAAGTTACGTCCACACAGAGGGCTTCTGTGGATATTCATACCTGGTGTCAGCCAAAGGCCGATGCCATTTTCCCTTACTTCCTCTGCTCCGGCATGTCCTATCTTTTCAAGCAGATCCGGATTCCAGGTACATGCCAAAAGTGTAGCACATGGCCATGCGGTCGTATTCACTCCGCATTCTTTGTGGATCCTGAGTCCGGCAGGTCCGTCTGCTGTCATCATATTTGGTACTCCATACTCTGAAAGATTTCCCATTCCAAAAGTATTTGCCACACCTGCATTTGGCTGTCCGCCAAGTAATGAGATCAGATGATCCACAGATAATTGCTTCATAAAATCATCCAGCGTCGCCTCTCCCTTAGCTACATCCTCTAATCTTATCACACGGACTTTAAGCAGATCATCATAAAGACTTCTGCCCACATAACGGCTCTCTGGCAGTATTCCCTCAAGCAGTTTTGTATCCTGTCTCTCAAGTCCAGGTTCTTCCACTTTCGTTCTCTGTGGCAGTTCCTCATAAGTACCATCTGCACGAAGGCGTTCTTTCAGCGCATAAGGTGCTCCCTGATGGGATAACTGTTCTACAATAATATCCTCATCAATGGTAAATGCATTTTCTATCTTTTCCACATCTTCAACGCTGCTGCCAACGTATAACTGATACTCACCAGCTTCCAATACGTATGCTGCCTCACAGACCGCTCCCAGGTCATCGTAAGATGCCATCATGGAAAATGGAATGCCAAATCTGATCGTCTGTTCATCTCCAGCTTCCAGCAGTCTCGTTTTTTCAAATGCAACAAGTTCTTTTGCAGGTTTTCCAAGCTTGCCCTGTGGTGCACCGTAATATACCTGTACAACCTCTTTTCCAGCTTTCTTTCCTGTATTTGATACACGGACAGACAGAAGTACTTCATCGGTCGTATATTCACATTTGATCTCGTCCATATCGAATGTGGTATAAGAAATTCCAAATCCAAATGGATAATTCACTTTCCCGGCTGCTCCCGCCATCGTTTCAAAATATCGATACCCCACATATACGTCATCTTTATAATCTACATAGCTAAGAGATTCATGGAAATTATCTGTCGAAAGATACGCCTCCAGGGAGTCTGCGAAGGTATCTGTCAGTTTTCCAGATGGATTCACATCCCCACACAATACATCTGCAGTGGCAAGACCGCCTTCCATACCTGCCTGCCAGCTCATGAGCACACTGTCGATGGCGATATCATTTTTAAACCATGTGGAGTCTACCATACCACCCACATTCAGCACCACAATGATATTATTAAAGTTCTGTTTTACAGTCTCCATCAGATTTTTTTCCGCAGCTGTAAGATAGTAATCACCATCTTCAAATAGTCTCTGGCTCAGTTCAATCTGATGTTTTTCATTGTCTGAGAGTTCATATCCTTCTTCGTCAAGGATAGCTTTTCGATCCCAACCCTCACCGGAGAACCGGCAAAATGTTACGATAGCTGTGTCTGTAAAAGCTGCTGCACCTTTTACCAGATTTTCTGGTACTGCCGGCTCTGCAGTCATACCAGGTACTGCGCCCTCGGCATACTGTTTTTCCACTTCTCCCCGGTAAAAAGCTTCAAGAGGAGAATATAAAGCCACTTTGCCTTCATTTGCTTTAATGTTCATTCCTTCGCAAAGGTTGCGTATGTACGCAACGGTAACATCTCCGCTTCCGCCGCCGCCTTTTACATAGTCGATACATCCCTTTCCAAACAGAGCTGCTTTTGCACCGGATGCAAGAGGAAGCACACTATTTTCATTTTTCAGGAGGACCATGCCCTCGCCTGCTGCTTTTCTCGACAGTTCGATATGTTCCTTACTGCCTGTAACCCGCTCTTGTCCTTCATAAAGCGGAAGATTCGGGTGATATTTGATTCTCTGCCATTTTTCCATGATTTTATTCTCCTGTCTGTCCTGCTTATATTTTGGTAACTGTCCACTCCCTGCAGCAACATACTTTACTAAATAGCAACCTGTGCACAGCTTCCTGTCTGCTCTAATAATACATCAAAACCATATGGAATTAAAGTTTATTATTCGGAAACTTGAATCTCATATAACCTTGCAGAATAGATCTGATCAAATCTTACAGATAACTGCTGATTTGTTTCATTCCAACTGTATGGGTAGGACTGAGCCTGCGGATAAGCACAAGTCACAGATGCCTTCTTTCCTGCAAGAATATCCAGTGGAATGCTGCAGTGATCGATAGAATTGGCAAGACGCCAAACAGCAAGATAAATCTTACTTCCGCAGTCAAGTCCCAGACACATCCAGCCGTCCTCCACCATAGGGAATCCGATCGGCCAGAATGGTTCGCCGAAAGGAATATCTTTTCGAATGCTCTTATAGTAGCTTATTCCTTCTTTTACCAGTGCAACGCATTCATCCCTGATAAGATCGATTCTTCCACTTTGATGGATACGAAGCAGCATGGCATTGACCATATTAAAGATGGTTGCTTCCTCATCAGATTCCCTGACCGGATAAGACCATATTCCACTCTGTTCCGGGATGATCGCTGAAGGTGAAGCTGCTGCAATATGAGCAAATTTTCTATAGTCACCCTGATCGCTGACAGATTGGATGCTATGCTTGCTAAGAAGGGCATAATCGATTCTCATTCCGCCTGATCCACAGTTTTCGATGATCAGTCCCGGATGTCTGTCAAGTACTCTTCCCAGCCACTGGATGTATGCTCTTGCATGCTCTAAAAGTCCATCACCTTCGCTATCTGAATGAAGTTCTGTACCAGGGCCGGCATTGTGATTATAATCCATCTTAATATATCCAAGACCGTATTCTTTAACCATACGATCTACAACCTTATCTGCAAATGCTACAACTTCAGGATTTCTAAAGTCCAGCTGATACCGGCTTCCTGTTACCAGCGGATGACCATGCCTCTGGAAGAGCCAGTCAGAAGGAACCTCTTTAACTACCGGACTTACACAGGCCATAACCTCAATTTCAAGCCACATACCAGGTATCATTCCTTTAGAGCGGATATAATCCAGAATACTGAGGAATCCACCCTTGAAACGTGCTTCAGATGGAACCCAGTTTCCCATGCCTACATTGAAGTCTTCTCCCGGCTCCACGAACCATCCAGCATCCAGACAAAAGTATTCACACCCACTCTCTGCTGCTGCGTCGATGATCGGAATCAGGTTTTCTTTGCTCTGATCTCCCATCAGACAGTTCATCCAATCATTGAAGATAACCGGAAGATCCGCATTATCTCTGTGTGGGCGAATGATATTTCTCCTATATCTGGTGAATTCTGCACAGGCTTTTTCGAATCCGCCGCATACTGCACCAACAGCTACCGGAACAGCTACAAATCTTTCACCCTTTTTCAGATTTTTAAACCAATGGCTCTCTTTATCATTTGGTCCGCATACATTCAGATACATAAAGTTCTCATAATCACTGATTTCCCAGTACCATGAACCATTATGTTCGATCTGCCACATGATGCCTTCGCCAGTCTCTGTATTTTCCGTATATCCCATTGGTAAATACTCTCCTGATGACCATGTTCCGCAGGTATTACAGGTAATACGCTTAAATGTCATATTCCCGCACTTTGTCATACCAAGTTCCGGCAGGGAATAACTCCTCCAGCGCATCTCTCCACTCCACGCATTGTGCGGATACCAAACACGACATTTTTCATCAAAAGAAAGAACACCTCTGCGATGCAGCCCCGTCATTGCAAAAGAAGACAGATACTCCAAAGTCTTCACTTCTTCCGTAAGATTCTCAACCTCCAGCCAGCTTCGCACGACAGAAGTCCCCTTCATAAACTGATAATGACAGGAAACCGCCATCCCTCTGCCTTCCAGATAAAACTCCAGTTTTCTACCCTTCTCATTTAGATACTCTTTATGCTCCTTATAAAGATAAATCCCATCTACAAAAGACTCAAAATAATTACCAATATGACAAGCACACTGCTGTTCCCCACTTAACAACAACTCAAAAGGACGGAAAAAATGCTTATCCTCCTCCTTAATATCATCCAAAAACTCCGAATTACCAAAATGCAGCAATCGAAGATTCTTACTATCATCCACCTCAAACACCACATGAAGATCCTGCTCATCCACTTTTATCATTTCACTCATCGTACACTCTCCTTTTCTTCAATCCCAAAGCACTTTCCCCCATATCATAATCAAAACCCCACTTCACCAAAAGACTAAATATCTGCCATCCCCCTAATTTCTCAATATTAAAGTGGCCAACCTCCCCACACCACAACCAGCCATCCAGTGCTGTTTTAGGCCACCAACCTCTTCGCAAGCACTGCCGCACTAGCCGCATCCTCAGAATATCCATCTGCTCCGATCTCATCAGCAAATTCCTGCGTAATAGGTGCGCCGCCAACCATGATCTTGATATCCTTACGGAAATCCTGCTCACCGATAGCTGCTACCGTATCCCTGAGAGACGGCATCGTAGTGGTCAAAAGTGCAGACAGCGCTATGATCTTTGTATCCGGATTTTCTCTATAACATGCTATGATTTTTTCAATCGGAACATCCACACCCAGATCGATCACTTCAAATCCAGCGCTTTCGATCATCATAGCCACCAGGTTTTTACCTATATCATGAAGATCTCCTGCAACAGTTGCGATGATCAATTTTCCAAGTGCTCCTGTGGAACCACTTGCCAGATGAGGTTTTAATACCTCTACACCTTTTTTCATAGCTTTGGCAGCAACAAGCATCTCCGGCACGAAAATCTCGTTATTTTTAAATTTTTCGCCTACAACAGCCATAGCATCGATCATACCAACATTTAAGATTTCTACCGGATCACATCCTTCGTCCAGTGCTGCCTGTACGGCCGCTCCAACTAACTTGCCTTTTCCTTTTTCTACCAACTGTGCAACTTCCTGAATTCCTGACATACTCTTACCTCCGCATTTTTGTGTTCTATCATTTACTTTTTATCTTCATGTATCCATCATCCTCTTAACAGATACCATCTGTTTTACCCTTTAAAACTGTTTATTTTTTTACCGGTCCTATCATACCTTCTCTGTATGCCCCGATATATTCCATACAATATTCATCTTCTCCCAGTAATGCTTCCGTAGCATAGATCACACCCAGAAGATCCCTGTTTGTTGGGTCAAGGATCGCGCTGTCCAACCCGGCTTTCATAGCAAGTACGGTAAATCCCAGGTTCACCAGCTTTCTTACTGGAAGATTAAAGGAAATATTGCTGACTGCTGCCGTGATATGAATGGATGGATACTGTGCTCTGATGGTACTGATGACCTCTTCATTCATCGCAATACCATCCTCGGAAGTACACAGCATCTCTACCAGTGGATCGATATGCATACGACCTGGTGCGATTCCATATTCTTTCGCTTTCACCATCAGATTCTCGAATACGTTCAGTCTGTCGGCAGCACATTTGGGAATGCCTGTATCATCAGATAACAAACAGATGATTTCCCATTTTGTATCCGCGATCAATGGAAATATCTTATCTACTTTGTCACCTTCCATAGATACTGAATTGATCAGACCAGGTTTTTTGCAATAGCTAAAAACCTGGGCCAGCACATCTGCACTTGGGCTATCTACTGATATAGGAAGGTCTGTTACTTCCTGTATGCAGTCGATCATCCATTTGAGTGTTTCCACCTCCACACTTTCATCTACAGATGCACAGCAGTCGATGTAGGTTGCACCTGCCTGCGCCTGCATCTTTGCCCTGTTCCTAATAAACTGGGCATCCTTCTCGGCAATCGCTTTCGCAACTGCCGGAATAGATCCATTGATTTTCTCTCCTATAATGATCATTGATGATTCCTCCTGTTATCCCTGTCTACCGGGGATTTTCATTCTTAGCAACCTCCATGAATGCAAGTACATTTTCCGGCGGGATGTCATTTGGCATTGCATGGGTTGGTGCAAGGATGTATCCGCCGTTTTTGCCAAGGACATCCATAACTTCATGCATATTCTTCTTTACCTCTTCCGGTGTCTTAAACGGCAGGATCCTCTGTGTGGAGATTCCACCGAAGAATGTGATATGGTCTCCATATAACTTTTTGAATTCTACGATATCATATACTTCTGGCTGGAATGTATTGTAAATATCCAGTCCCAGCTCTACAAGATCCGGAAATACCTGTCGGCAGTCTCCACAGGAATGCTGAGATACGAACATCCCATATTTTTTCACGTGATCATACATGATCTTCAAGCGTGGTTTGATAAATTCTTTCCAGATTGGATATCCCATCTGAAGACCTATCTGCTGTCCCCAGTCATCACCGAAAAATACACAATCGATCGGATACTGAGCTACGATATCTACAACCTTACAGTTGTACTCTACAATCTTATCCAATAATTCGCCCATGAATTCCGGCTCTTCAAGGAAGTCCATCAGACATTCTGCTGTAGAATGCAGTGTCCATGCTCTTTCATATAAGCTGAATCCAATAATGTACATGGTAAATTTGTCTTTTTGCTGCACCAGACGCTCACATTTTTCACGGATCAAAGCTTCATCTGGTTCTGGAAATACATAGTCGCCAAAGTCTGCCTCCGGGATAGGAAATTCTTTTACTACTCCGAAGTCACCCTCCTGTGCTCCCACGTTCCAGGTAACTCCAAACATATCCTTGAACATTCCGCCGCCAAGATCTGTAAAGGATTCATTTCTCTCCTGTGCCAGATAGGAATCGCTGTGTTCGAAGAACTCTTTATCCCCCGTAAATGCGATCATTTTTTCCAGTTCACCCTCTGTCAGATCCAGATAATAAGGGATCACATCTGTCTGCTCATGTCTCAATGTTTGTAATACAACTTCACGTTTTGTCATTTCTATCTTCCTCCCGTTCCTGTGGAACTTTCATCTATATTTATACAGTGATCTTACGGCTTTCCTTCTCAGCGGCTACTTCTTCTACTGTTTTATCCTGGACTCTGACAGCTCCAGTCAGCGGATCCATATCTGTAAATAATGTTCTTGCAAAGATAAGACTTCCTGCTCCGATAAATGCAATTTTAAAACTCATTCTAATTGTCCTCCTGTTTTCTGTGCATTGGTTGACTTGCTCTTTTTGTCTCTTTTTTTTATTATGCCGTTGCTTTTTTATATGTTTGCATTTATTATATGAATATAAAGATCATGATGTGGAAAATATTGTTGGCACATTGTCTTAATGCAAGATATTGTCGCATTATATTCATTTTCGATAATCAGGAGAGGCGATTTTGATGAAACTATACAGCAAAGACAAAACATATATCGGATTAACTTCTTTTTATGCGCTCTCACTTCAGGGTTATGACATGCATCCCCATACGCATGAAAGCTTCGAGATCATGTACGTGACGAATGGAAGCTGTTACATCTATCTCGGTGAAGAGGAATCTTGTTTAAAGGAGCATCAGTTTGTCCTTCTCGACGGACGGATACCCCACCGTCTTCTCATTCCCAATGGACAGCTTTGTTCTGTGCTGAATATCGAGTTTTTCCCTCAGATGCAGGAATCCTCCATCTGTATCGCGGATGTATATAAGGCCAGCCCGGCCTTTCAGAAGCTATGTGGAATGAAAGAGGATCATTTGACAGCAACAGATAACAGAAATCTGGGATATGCATTGAAGGATCTGATCACTCATTTGGAATTGGTAACGGAAACAACGTCAAAAAAACAAAATATTGCTGATCCGCTTACACAAAAAGAATATGATTATCTGTCACAGATTCTTTTTCAGAGAATTATAATAGAATTGTGCGGCTGCAAAACCGGAGCTGCGCCTACCGGTGCATTATACGTAAAACGCGCCTGCAGTTATATACAGGCGCATTTAATGGAAGATATCCGAATCCCGATGATCGCCGCATATGCCGGGATCAACAAATCCTATCTTCAATCTTTATTTTCAAGTCACATGAATTGTACGATTTCTGAATATATCAATCAAAAGAAAATGGATCACGCTGTATTTCTTCTCGTGAACAGTTCTCTTTCGGTCACTGATATCGCTTTTCATTCAGGTTATAACAGCAGACAGCACTTTGGCAGCACCTTTGAACGTTTTTACGGGGTCAGCCCAAAGACGTACCGTTTGCTTCACCATAAGAACATTCAGCCTTCTACCGGTGATGCAAGAATCACAAAGATGTCTACTGGAAACTGGGAGCTTGATCCAGTATAAGAAAGGATCATGCTACCAGACTTTTGGCAAGGACTGCTGCACTTGCCGCATCCTCTGAATAACCATCTGCACCGATCTCATCGGCAAATTCCTGAGTGATCGGTGCTCCGCCAACCATGATTTTGATATCCTTACGAAAATCCTGTTCACCGATAGCCGCAACCGTATCTCTAAGAGACGGCATTGTTGTTGTCAAAAGAGCTGACAGGGCTATGATCTTTGTATCTGGATTTTCTCTATAACATTCTATGATCCTGTCGCTTGATACATCCACACCCAGATCGATCACTTCAAATCCTGCACTTTCTATCATCATTGCAACCAGATTCTTACCAATATCATGCAGATCGCCCGCTACTGTCGCTATGATCAATTTTCCCAGTGCTCCTGTGGATCCGCTTGCAAGATGCGGCTTTAACACCTCTACGCCCTTCTTCATAGCCTTTGCTGCTACAAGCATCTCCGGCACAAATATCTCATTATTTTTAAACTTTTCACCTACGATCGCCATGGCATCGATCATACCCTCATTCAGTATGGCAACCGGATCACACCCTTCATCCAGTGCAGCCTGAACAGCCGCTCCTACTAATTTTCCTTTTCCTCTTTCTACTAAATCTGCAACTTCCTGAATCTTTGACATGTCCATACCTCCGCTTATTTCTATGTATTAGCATATATGATTTATTTTTTCACCGGGCCGATCATTCCTTCTCTGTAAGCTCCGATATATTCCATGCAGTACTCATCTTCTCCCAGCAGTGCCTCTGTAGCGTAGATCACGCCCAGAAGATCTCTGTTTGTCGGATCTAGGATCGCACTGTCCAACCCTGCCTTCATGGCCAGTACCATAAATCCCAGATTTACCAGCTTGCGCACAGGAAGGTTAAAGGAGATATTACTTACTGCCGCTGTGATATGAATAGATGGATACAACGCACGTATCGTACTGATCACTTCTTCATTCATAGCAATCCCGTCTTCTGAAGTGCAAAGCATCTCCACTAATGGATCGATATGCATACGGTTTGGTGCGATCCCATATTCTTTCGCTTTTATCATCAGTGCATCAAACACTTTCAGTCTGTCCGCTGCACATTTTGGTATTCCTGTATCATCTGACAAAAGGCATATGATCTCCCATTTTGTATCTGCGATCAATGGAAAGATCTTATCCACCTTATCACCTTCCATCGATACAGAATTGATCACTCCCGGTCTTTTGCAATGTTCAAACACCTGTGCTAAAACGTCTGCACTGGGACTGTCTACTGAGATAGGAAGATCTGTCACCTCCTGAATACAGTCGATCATCCATTTGAGTGTTTCCACTTCCACAGACTCATCTACCGAGGCGCAACAGTCGATATAGGTTGCGCCTGCTCCTGCCTGCATCTTTGCTCTGTCTTTAATAAACTGATCATCCCTCTCGGCGATTGCCTTAGCCACAGATGGGATGGAACCATTGATTTTTTCACCGATAATTATCATATCCTAATCCTCTCTGACTGCGATCTCATATAATCTTCCACCAAATTTTTCTTCGATCGTGACCGCAAATCCCTTCTCTTCCATTTGCTTTCCAGACATACAGATAATCTCATTTCCCTCCATGTTAAGAATCTGATATATCTTGTCCTCTATAAGTCCATCAACCCGCACCATTCTTGTATCCTCTGCTCCGCCATGACGGAAGAATCCAATAATACCACCTGAGAAGTCTTCCCTGTTGATACGTGCAAATCCATCGCACCCTCCCAAAGTTGGTTCGAAATATCCTGGCAGGTCTTGTCTGTAGAACATGATCCGATATTTGTCTTCCATCTTCTGCAGCCACTCGGAATATTTTTTCATGACCTGACGTCCCGTCTCCGGAAGTCTCCTTGGATCACCGCAAAAGATCGGGAGTGCTCCTGCCAGGGAACGAATATGATTTTCATATCCTTCGTCCTGCATCTCAGCATTTCCTATCACCAAAGAAGTTGCAGGTATCGCAGGTGAGCGCCACCATGCCATTTGTCTGATCCTAAGATCAGTCTTTTCTCCCAGATCCCCCTTAAAGTTTGACAGCCAGTTTCCCTCTGCATGTTTGAGCATCGCATAATCCACCAGCTGAAGCCCGCCCATAGTTTCAAAAGTACAGTCAATGAAAAGATTTTCTCTTCCTTCATGAAGCTTGTCAAATACTTTCCACATTCTATCATAGTTTTCCCACATAGATTCTTCTCTGTCACGGTGTCCCGGATGGTCGCATGCATAGCAGCCTGCTTCCTCTTTTGTATAGCGATACGGACTTGATACCACCGAAAAATCCAGTTTCAGGTAGTCGAAACCATACTCATCAACCAGTCTTTCCAGCACTCCCAGGATATAATCCGCCCAACCAGTGGAAAAGCAGGCCGTGCACTTATTGTCCGCCTCTATGACAAGAGAACAATCTTTTCCATCCTGATTCTTAAAGAACCATTCCGGATGTTCCTTGTATACTTTACTCTTAGGTGATGCCGTACCTATACTTACCCACACACCGGCTTTCATACCCAATGATTTGATATAGTCAACTACCGGACGCAGACCATTGGGAAATTTCTCATAATCGATTCCCCAGTCGCCATAGCAGTCATCCCAGCCATCATCTATGACATATTCCTTGATTCCTGCTTCTGCCGCTGCCTTCGCAGTTTCCATGACCATCTTTTCATCGATATCGAATTCAAAAGGTTCCCATGTATTGTATACATATACCGGTGCCTCATCGAATCTGCTCAGTCGTATTCCCATATATTTGCGAACGTAATCTGACACCATTTGATTCATGACTTTGTGGATATCTTTTTGTTCGCTGTATACTCCCGTAAATACATCCGGTGCTGTAAAGCTTTCCCCTGCTGCCAGATATTTTCTAAATGGAAAATCCTCATCTGCATGTGTAAGACCAAGAGTTATCTTTCTTCCCCTGGACCAGACAGATGCTCCTTTCAATACTCCCGGAGCTTCATTTCCAAGTACGATCCCACTTTCCCAGTCAGGATGGTGTATTACGATCAGACTGTCCTGAAGCGTACCGCGATATGGTCCGATAGATTTTTTTCTTCCATAATCACTGTATATCCAGCTAAATGTGGGTGCTGCATATTCTCCGATCTGAAACTGTTCCACATCTACTGATTCCAGTCTCTGCTCTTTTGATGTACCGTTAGTTATCTTGAGTCTTTTTCTCACGAATGGAAGTTCCGGGTACCAGATATAGGTGATCTGAACGCCTATCTCAGTATCAAGTGCACGAAGCGATACGACAACACCCTCTCCTGCTTCCAAGTCTTCTGCTTTTTTTACATCATCCAGCTTCCATCCAGTTGCTCCCGTATAAGTCACATCATTCAATGTAAATGCAAATTCTTCTCCGTCTGCATCTGGATCCATAAATGCAAATTCTCCCCTCAGCGGACGATACTCTTTTAACAAATACTTACCACCTTCTTCTGGAAGTAATATTCTTCTGGTGAATAACCCATTTGTCATCACCAGTTCTCCCATCTCTATCTTATATTCCATTCGAACTACCTCCACGGTGTCTTATTTACTGATAATTACAGTTTGCAAGTGCTGTTTTAGCGTATTCCTCAACATTTTCAAGTGGTGTTCCAAACTCAAGAAAGTCTACATTCTGCATGATAAATGAATGGAATTTTTTCCCTTTTTCTATTGCACTTAACGTAGCTTTCCGTACATCTTCTTTTGTGCCTTTTTGGATCACATTGATCTGATCTACACCGCTAGTAACAGAAAATTCTCTGTCAACTGCTTCATGTACCTTATCAAGATCGCAATCACCTAATGGCTCTGGAGACCATGGCTCAATATTCATAGCTCCCATCTCAAGATAAGAAGGGATCAATTCCATCGCTTTTCCACAGTTATGATAGATAACCGGCACGCCGCCTCTCTGACAATATTCGATATATTCTCTCTCATAAGGCATAATATATTCTCCAAAGCAGCGATTGCCCAAAAATCCGCCTGCTGCATTGCCTCTGACACAGATAGCATCCACACCTGATTCAAGAACTGCATCGGTATAATTGTAAACTCTCTTTTTAGCAAAATTCATCAGATCCTCATAAAAATCTTCATCTTCCAGGAACAATGAATACAAGCTTGTCTGATCGATGATTCCTGCAAGATCGTTGAATAATCCTCCATTTGCCCATGAAGATATGATGCCGTCTTCTCCCAGGTATTCTCTGATCGATGCTACGCTTTCCTTCATCTTTCTTTTTGTCTCATCAGAATATGGAGGCTCATACTTCATTGCCAGTCTCAAATCTTCCTCTGTCTTGATCGGAGGCTCTGTGCTTCCAAACATGAAGATGCCTGGTCTCTCCTCATTCACGCAGAATACCTGACTAAGTTCACCTTCCGGAGTTATGATCTGGTGATGATATTTTATTGTATTCCCGTAACTGTTCAGAACTCCATTAGTTAAAGATGATATCGGAATTCCCTAAAAGGGCTTCTCTGATTGCTGTAAAAGCATTTATTCCATGCTTATGAGC
>SAAH01000137.1 GCA_009929525.1 Clostridia bacterium
TGGGAAAAAGTAAGAAAAAAATACAGAGAATATGATAACGAAAAGACACAAGAATGTATTGAGAAAGATGTGGATTATACTATCCGCACCCGAATTTGAGTAAAAACTTAAAACCCTGCAAGTCCAGTATTTATAGGACTTGCAGGGCTTTTTTAATGTCTAATGGGTACGATTTGGGTACAACTGATTTATTCTGGGTCTTTTGGGTTCAATCCAATCTGATCCATGAACTGGTCATGCTTCTTCTGAATCTCCTGACCGAACAAGTCGGAGTCAGATTCTGGATAAGTATCCATCCACCAATTAAACTTGGCTTCTGCGGCAAGCAGAGCTTCGCCTCGCTGTTTTATATCTTTAATGGAGTTGCACTGTTCAACTTCTTCTGTGTATTCTTTGTAACGTTCCATCCAGGAACGCATCAGTGTTAATGTTCCAAAACGAATTCCAACCATATCATTTCCATCTTTATCTTGACATTCAAAGAGGTCACCACTGTATTGGCGAAAGACTTGGAATAGTCTATGCATGGCTTTTACACCATCAAAGTCCGAATTAGACAACACCTCTACATTTACGGCTAATGCCTGTGCAAGTGCTTCCAATGATTTCTGTTTAGGGTTTCTGCGACCACTTTCATAGGCACGGATATAAGCTTCGCTTACTCCAACTTTATCGCCTAATTCACGTAATGTAAGTCCTCTTTCTTTTCTTAAACGTCTGATATTTTCCCCAACTGTCATAACTGACCTCCTGCTTTAAAGCTATATGTTATTACATGGTATCATATGCTGTCACTTGTTATTGCGTATCATTTGTAACTACATAATATCATATGATACGAAATAAATAAAGTACAAGTTTTAAAAAGATATTGACACGTATCAAAAGATACGCTAATATGTAATCGTATCAAAAAGATACGCAAATGAAAAAAGCAGGAATCAGAAGTGAAAAAAATCTAATGAAGAGAGGAGAACAAAGAATGAGTGAGAAAATGTACTACAACGCAGCGGAAATCGCAGCAATGCTGGATATCAGCATGGGAAAGTCTTATAAGATTTTACGAGACATGAACAAGACACTAGCAGATCAGGGATTCCTTACCATTGCAGGAAAAATACCAGTAGAGTATTTCAAGGAAAAATGGTATGGAGCATCAAACAAAAAGGGGGAGTAACATGAGTTGCACAGCAAAGAAAGATCCAAATGGAACCTGGCATATTCAGTACCGCTGGACGGACTGGACAGGGACAAAGAAAAAATCCCAGAAAAGAGGATTTAAAACCAAAAAAGAAGCAGAAGAGTGGTATGCACATTTTATGACACAGCAGGCTGCAGACCCTACAATGACATTTGAAGACTTCTGGGAAGTGTACAAGTTGGATATGGAGAAGAGACTTCGTAAAACGACCATGAAGCAGAAGGAATATATCGTAAAGGATAAACTGCTTCCATACTTTGGAAAGACACCAATCAATGAGATATCGGCACCGATGATTCGTAAGTGGCAGGGAGAACTTCTTCAAAAAGGATTCAAGCCGACTTACCTAAAGACGATTAACAATCAATTAAGCTGTATGTTTAATTATGCAGTAAACTTCTATGATTTAAGATCGAATCCATGTCATAAGGCGGGAAGCATGGGAAAAAGCAAAGCAGATGAAAGACCATTCTGGACACCAGAAGAATTTCAGAAATTCTCCGATGCCATTATAGACAAGCATGATGCATGGATTGGCTTTCAAATTTTATTCTGGACGGGGATACGTTTGGGAGAGTTATTAGCCCTTAGAGTATCTGATATTGATTTTGAAAAAGGAACTCTTATAGTAGATGAATCCTATACCCGATTGGATGGAGAGGATTTGATTACACCACCAAAGAATGAAAGTTCTATCCGTGTCATTACAATACATAAGGAGCTTCAGGATGGAATCAAAGAGTATATTGAAACGTTGTATCGACCTCATCCAAGTACCAGATTATTTGCAGGGAGAACGAAACGCTTCTTTGAACATGAAATGGAACGAGGATGTGAACTGGCAGGAGTTAAGAAAATCACACCACACTGTGCAAGACATTCCCAAGCTTCACTTTTATATGCTTGTGGGTTTGAATCATTGGAAATCGCAAGAAGATTGGGACATGCAAAAGTCACAACAACGATTGAGACCTATTGCCACCCATCTATGGATGCACAGGAACGTATTGCAGATAAACTAGGTGAAGTTGATAGGAGGAATTCAAATGGCATGCGAGAGAAAAGCAAGGAAGAGGCATAATACGATAGCGTTCTGGCTTAGCGATGAAGAAAGAAGTCAGGTAGATGCAAAAATAATATTATCAGGGCTTCCTAAGGGCGAATATTACCGAAAAGCAGTGTTAGAACAAGAGGTGAGTGTAGTTGCCGGAAGATACATGGCAGAGCGTGTAGGAAGGGCATTAGAGATGCTAGCGGATGAGTTGAGGAAGGGAAATACAGAGCACGAACAGTTGTTAAAAGAACTACTGACAGAGTTATTACAGATTTGGAAAAATGAAAATGCCCTTGCTGGTAACAAGGACATTAAAAAATGAAAGGACTGAGCCTCTCTGCAATATAAATAGCAACTATATTATAGCAGAGGCTCGCTCCAAAGAAAAGAAGGAGGAGCACAATTTTTGAGTATTTTTACACGGGTAAAGGAACAGTTGACCGCCAGACAAGTGGCGGAAAGCTATGGATTGAAGGTCGGCAGAAACGGCATGGCATGTTGTCCGTTTCATGACGATCATCATCCAAGCATGAAGATAGATACAAATTATTACTGCTTTTCCTGTGGTGCAAAAGGGGATGTGATTGCGTATGTGGCACAGATGTATGGTTTGTCACAATATGAAGCGGCACAAAAACTAAATTCGGATTTCCAACTTGGAATTGAAAGTGGAAATGAAGATACCTATCAGCCGAACCCTACCCTGATGAAGCAAATGAAGGAACGTGAGCGGATTATCCGTATTAGAGAACGTTTTGAAAAATGGTGCAATCAGACAATAGAAGCATTAAAAGAGTGTGTGCAGATTATGAGTGAAGTACACATTTCTACCATAGGAAAAGCATCCGATGAAATATTTTCCTTGGAAGATTACGCAACGATAGTTCATGTAGAGCCAAGAATAAATTATTGGTTAGACATCCTCTGTCTGTCGGAACTGGATGAGAAGCAACAGGTATTCATGCAGGACAGAGGGGAGGTGGAACGAATTGTCAAAGAACTTAACTCAGCAGGAAATAGAATCTTGGAACAAAGTAGGCGAGATTCTGGATACGCAAATGAGCACTGTGGATGATATATCTTTAGACTTAGACCGTACAGAAAAAGGAAATGTAAAACAATCCTATGAAAACTGCATGACTGTTTTTTACAGAGATCCACTCCTAGCAAATGCAATTAAGAAAAATGAACTGACTGGACGAATGGACATTGTTAAGAGCCTTGGATGGAAACGAAATAGTTCAAGTATTACAGATACAGATGTGTTTCAGATTCAGCGGTATTTAGAGAAAAACTATCAGCTCACAAGTGAGAAAATCATCAACAAGTCCTTACACATTATCGCCAGTGAAAACAGCTACCATCCCATACGGGACAAGCTGGAAACATTGCAATGGGATGGAGTAAAACGGATTGACAATCTGATGGTCAAGTATCTTGGAGTGGATGACAATTTCTATACTAGAGAAGTGATGCATTTGCTTATGCAGGCGGCGATTCATCGTATTCATAAACCAGGATGCAAGTTCGAAATTATGGTTTGCTTTGTTGGAGGACAAGGAGCAGGAAAATCTACATTCTCTAGATTCCTAACATTGGAAGATGAATGGTTTTCTGATGATTTGAAACGATTGGATGATGATAATATTTACCGCAAGCTGCAGGGACACTGGTTTATAGAAATGTCAGAAATGATTGCCACAGCAAGTGCCCGAAGTATAGAGGATATTAAATCCTTTGTCAGCCGTCAAAAGGAAACTTACAAAATTCCTTATGAGACGCATCCAGAAGATCGCTTGCGACAGTGTGTGTTTGTAGGAACGTCCAACAATATGGATTTCTTACCGCTTGACCGTACCGGCAATCGACGATTTGCACCGATTCTTGTTCACACGGAAAAGATTGAAAAACATATCTTAGAGGATGAAAAAGAATCAAGGGAATATTTCATCCAGGCATGGGCAGAGGCAATGGAAATCTATAAAAATTCCCAAGAGCATGTATTGAAATTATCCAAAGAAGCAGAAAGCTACCTGACTGAATGGCAGAAACAGTTTATGCCAGAGGATACGAAAGTAGGAACGATTCAAGCGTGGCTGGATAATTCACAGGAAGATTATGTTTGCAGCTTGATGATTTACCGCGAGGCAATAGGTCGAGAAAATGATGAGCCAAAACAATGGGAAACAAGGGAAATCAACAATATCATGAATACTAGCATTGAAGGATGGCAGCCTGTCAGCTCACACCGATTTGGAAAAATGTATGGAACACAAAGAGGATGGAGACGAAAGACAGACACCAAAGGATTCACAAAAGTAACCAAACAGATGGAGATACCATTTGATTAGAAAAGTTTTTTTATCTCCGTTTACAAAGTTTGTTTACAAGTTTGTAAACACATCGGTTTACACAAAGCAAGCAGGAAAATCAAGGGTTTCGCAGACTTGTAAACAATGTAAACGGAATTTTGGAAAAAGAAGTAACAATATAACAACAAGATTCTAGGAGGAAAGCAAAATGCAGAAATATAACAATAATTCCAAGGTGATTATCGGTCTGGATCACGGATATGGAAATATGAAGACCGCACACAGAGTATTCCGCTCGGGAGTAGAGTATTCGGAACAAGAACCAATCGTAAGCACAAACTATGTGAAATATAAAAATGGATATTACGTGATTGGAGAATCACATCTTATCTACCAGGGAAATAAAACAGAATCCTATGATTTCCTGATTTTGACGCTGGCAGCGCTGGCCGAAGAATTAAAATTCCGGGGACTACATGATGCGAATGTAGTTCTTGCGGTTGGACTTCCACTTGCATGGGCAAAGAGCCAATCCAGTGATTTTAAGAAGTACCTTATGCAATCGACAGAATTAAATTATGACTATCGAAACGAACATTATCACGTACATTTGTGTGGAGTGGAAATTTTTCCACAGGGCTTTGCGGCTATCTGCAACAGAGGAACTATGCAGGGGATTAACATGATGGTAGACATTGGCAATGGGACAATGAATGTTATGCAGATACATAATGGTAGACCAATCGAGAAAAGTCTGATTACGGACAAATTTGGCGTATCTAGATGCATGAAAGAAATTCAGAATGAATTGTCAAAGGAAATGGGCGAAAGTATTCCTGAAGAACTGATTGAACCTTTGCTGCGGGAAGGAATTCAGAATCGAGACGATGATCTGGCAAAAAGGACAGAACAGATTGCCAGAAAATATGTGTCGGATATCATGAAACGATTAGTTGATTATGGATATAAAGAGGGATTGGTACATTTATATATAGCTGGCGGCGGAGGCTGCTTATTGAAGCATTACTCAAATCTTCCATCAAAGCCAAATGTGACTTTCACAGATGATATTTGTGCCAATGCAAAAGGATATGAATATCTGGCAGAGCGTAAGATGCGGAGGTAGTCTATGAAAAAGACATATCGGTGCAGCAATGTAAAGTTCTGCATGGAGGACGATAACCAGCGTAGGGCATGGGAACATCTGCAGGGGCTAACAAGAAAAGACGGTTCCTATGGGAAGATACTTTCCGATGCACTGGTGACTGTACTTGATGGGCAAGTAAAAGAATCCGTGGAGCAAACAGATAGTAAATCTGCTAAGGCTATTGCGGAAGAAACTGCAAGGTTGGTACTGGATGGTATGAAAGAATTTCTTGCAGAGAAGAAGCTCCTATCTGGTGGAAGTGAAGTCGGAACGACTGGGCAGACACCAGAGCAAGGGCAAGAGGAAGAAATGTCGGAGGACATGATGGATTTTGCCTTTGCAATGGGTGAATAGGTTGTTTGATGTGTTTAATTTCGGGTACCGAAATGTACATCAACAACCTATGAAACGGTACCGAAAACATTAAATTCGGTACCGTCACCCATACGAAATCAGGCGGTGCAGTAAGACTGATTTTGCAGTTATCGGGCAGAACTTGCTGAGATAACTATGCTGACCAAAGGGAAGCATCAGCCTCGCAGAGCGCAAAACCTGAGAAGCAGGTTGCATTTTTGATAGCGTAGCTGTCGAAAGTGCTTTTGCGTTACTTTTGGCAAAAGTAACAAAACCATGTGCCGTGTCCGGCACTTATCAAAAATGGAAAGGAGGAAGAAACGATGAAGCGAACAATAAGTGGTATGGTTGGGAAAGGTTCTATCAATCATAATGAACGTAAATTTCTTGCAGAGAACGTAGACGGTACCCGAACCAAAGATAATGTGATTCTTGTAAATAATGATATAAAAGATGTCTATCATGAATTATTCGATGATGCTCTGGAACGATACAATGCAAAGCAAACACGGAAAGATCGAAAAATAGATGATTACTATGAGCATATTCAGCAAGGGAAACAGGAGAAGTTGTTTCACGAAGTGATATTCCAGATTGGAAACAAGGATGATATGGCAGTGGGATCAGAGGAAGGAATACTGGCGAAGGAAATGTTATGTGTGTTTATGCAGGATTTCCAAAATAGAAATCCGAATCTCAAAGTGTTTTCCGCTCATATTCATATGGACGAAGCAACGCCACATCTCCATATTGATTTTGTGCCTTTCATCACAGAGAGCAAACGAGGACTGGACACTAGAGTATCATTAAAAAAAGCTTTGGAAAGCAGGGGCTTTAAAAGCAAAGCAAAATCAGATACAGAATGGAACCAGTGGATTGAATCAGAAAAGATGGAAGTAGCGAAAGTGATGGAACGGCATGGGATAGAATGGGATAAGAAAGACACACATCGGGAACATCTGTCAGTGCTCGATTTCAAAAAAGAGGAACGTACAAAAGAAGTAGAAATTCTTGGTGAAAAGATTCAGGATATGACAGAGGCAGTGCAGGATTATGTAGAACAGATTGAGCAAAACAGTGCTGCGGTAGGAGAATCAGAAAAAGAAAAAAAGAAAGCCGAATTAGCAGAGAAGAAAGCGGTTGAAAAGAAAGAAAAGGCAGAAAAACAACTGAAACAAATAGCCCCCTACGTGAATAATGTTAAAGCCTATGCAGTAGAATATTGCCGACCACCAGAAGAATTGCTTCCAGAAGCCACTAAATTTGAGACAGGCAAGAATTATCGAGAGAAAAAAGCTATGCGTGTAGTAGGAAAAATAAGAGATGTGGTGATATCACTCTATAGCAAATACATAGAGCTGAAACGAAAGTATGAGCAGTTACAGACCAGATACGAAAGCCAGAGTGATACAATCCAAAGATATCGAAGTCAGGTGGGTTACTTAGAGGAAAAAAATCAGGACTTAGAGTATTTGAAAAATGCAGTTGGTCCTGCTAGAGCAGAGGATATGATTGCTAGAGCAAAATATATGGAGCAGAAGGCAATGGCAGAGCGGAAAATGCATAAGAAGAAATCAAGAGGATATGAACTATAATGTGCAAGGCACGAAAGGAGCTTATATGAAAAAACATATTATTGGAGAAAATGGTATTGGTTACACGTTGGCTGACAATGAGATTTATTATCCAGACCTGGAATTAACAGAGCAAACAGATTATCAGATTGGGAAGTATGGGAGTATGAGACAGAACTATCTGAAGGAACATCATAAAGCAGCTTACAGTAAACTATTGTTGAATGGCGAATTGAATGAGCATCTTCATAATGTTGATGTGGAATGTGAGCAGAGAATGAAAGTGATTGTCAGGCAGATGCAGGAACGGCAGGGCGTGTCAGAACAGCTTAAGGCAGAGAATCAGATGCAGTGGGTTGGGATGATGAATAACATTAGGCAGGCTGCGGAAGAAGTTGTGTTACAAGAATTAGTGTATTCATAAAAATAACGCAGATTGTTGGGATGAGTTTCCCGATGATCTGCGTTTTCGCTATTTAGTGAAGTGAATAATATCATTAGGTGTACAGTCCAAGATATGGCATAGCTTATCGAGGGTGTACATGGTAATTCCTTTATTATGTTTCAAATTATTCACGATTCGAGAACTAATGCCAAATTTGTTGATTAGCGCATACGTGGTAATGCCCTTTTTATCCATCGTTTCCCACAATGTATCGTAAGTAATCATATTAGCGAGCTCCTTCCCATGTGATATGTATATTATCAGTGGGAAAAAGGTTATTGCACATACTAAAAAATGTAACTATATTAAAGGCTGATATGAGATCAAACGATATAATGATTGAGGGAGGAGTTTTGTGCAGAATAAAGTAGAAAGATTAGAAACGGAAAAAGCGGAGAAATTTCTATTTGATATGTTCGAGTTAGATGAAGAAGAATTTGCGGCTGTATGGGGTATGGAAGAGATGACACAAGAATTATTTAATTTGTGTTTAACGAAGAGTATCACACAGAATTATATAAGTGTTTACAATGAATTATGTCGAAAATACCCAGGATTATGTGGTAATTATGAACAGCAGTTGATTAGAGAAGCAGAAAAAATAGAGTGCCCAGAGAAAACAGAGGAGGAAAAAGAAGCTGATTGGCAGAACTTGTGTAAACGAATATGTGAAAAATATGGTGAAGATGCGATATGATAAAACGGATTTTAAGTTTCCGATGGAAAGTCGGAATCTTAAAATCTTTTATATTTCATGACAAGAAAAAGATTGGAGAGTATACAGGGGAAGGAAAAGGAAGTAGTGGTTTCTCTTTTGATACTAAACAAAAAATTGGATATCTCAACAATTTATTGTTGATTTATAGTAGGTGTGCTAAAATAAGAAAGAATAGGAGGAACGAGATGAATATTTGCTATGATAAGCTATGGAAGTTGTTAATTGATAAGAAACTTAATAAAACTCAGTTACGTCAGCAAACAGGAATTAGTAGCAACTCACTTGCGAAACTTGGAAAAAATGAATCTGTCAATCTTGATGTTTTATTAAAAATATGCGAGGAACTAGATGCTAATATCGAAGATGTCGTTGAGTTTGAAAAAATAAAAAATGAATAGGAGAATCACTCTTGAGGTATATTGGCTCTAAAACAAGAATATTGGATTTTATAAGTGAAACTATTGAAAGTACATACGGTGCAATTGATCAAGCGATAATAGCAGATTTATTTGCTGGGACTGCAAGTGTGGCAGAGATGTTCAAACATAAAAATGCTCAAGTGATTTCAAATGACTATTTGAATTTTTCGTATGCACTTCAAATTGCAAAAATAAAGTTAAATAGTGAGCCAGAATGTAGAATGGGATATCAATCCGCTATTGAAGAATTAAATGCGACACAGGGAATAGAAGGGTTCTTCTTTAAAGAGTACACAATAGAGGGCTGCAAGGAATCTGAATATAGTCGAAATTATTTTTCCTCTGAAAACGCAAAGAAAATAGATGCAATATGTATGAAATTGCGTGAGTGGAAACGGATACATGATATCGACACAGATATGTTTTATCTTCTTACAGCAAGCCTAATTGATGCAATTACAAAAGTTTCGAATACTTCTGGAACATATGGTGCTTTTTTGAAAAAGGACGATGAAAGAAAAATTAAGCCAATGCATTTAATGTCAGACGGCGAATTACAATCGGGTGCAACAGCAAATTAAAATCCCGTCTGACACCTATCAGACCGCGCGGTCTTGCCTGTAACTGCACATTCT
>SAAH01000254.1 GCA_009929525.1 Clostridia bacterium
TTTTTTTAGATTTATGATACGATTAAGCATAATTTATGAAGACAATATTTTTGATGCTGTTACTTGCCATTTCACTACATGTTACAAACTGCCAATCGATAAAACTTAAAAGAAAAATTTGCAGAGGCTGTTATAAGCGGTTCTGCATCCAATACAGACATTTAGAAAAACAAAAAAATTATAGAATAGATTCCGAGAGGAAGCAGAAAATGGCTGACAACAGAAAAGAACAGGAACGGGCTGAGCTACACCGCACAATATGGAGCATTGCCAACGACCTCAGAGGCAGCGTAGATGGATGGGACTTCAAACAATATGTTCTTGGAATGCTTTTTTACAGATACATATCGGAAAACCTCACCGACTACATCAACCGCGGCGAACATGAGACCGGAAATACCGGTTTTAATTACACAGAAATTTCGGACAATGAAGCGGAGGACGCCCGTGCGGATCTGGTGCAGACTAAAGGCTTTTTTATCCTGCCAAGCGAGCTTTTCCAAAATCTAAGAAAAAGAGCGTCAGCAGATGAAAATCTCAACGAAACAATGGAGAAAGTATTCCGCAATATTGAAAGTTCCGCCCAGGGAAGCCCCAGCGAAGACGACTTTAAAGGCCTGTTCGATGATATAGACGTAAACAGCAACAAACTTGGGGGCACAGTAGCCAAGCGCAATGAAAAGATCGTCAAGCTCATGATTGGCGTGGGTGAGATGAAGCTGGGTGATTACAGAGACAACACTATCGATGCTTTTGGCGATGCCTATGAATTCCTTATGGGAATGTACGCTTCCAACGCAGGCAAAAGCGGCGGCGAGTACTATACGCCGCAGGAAGTCAGCGAACTTCTGACACGAATTGCCCTTGTGGGAAAAACTGAGGTAAACAAGGTCTATGACCCGGCATGCGGTTCAGGTTCCCTGCTTCTTAAGTTTGCTAAAATTCTTGGCAAGGAAAATGTCAGACAGGGTTTCTACGGGCAAGAGATCAACATTACAACATATAACCTCTGCAGGATCAACATGTTCCTGCATGATATTGACTTCGACAAGTTTGACATTGGGCTTGGAGATACCTTGACCGACCCTCTGCACTGGGATGATGAGCCCTTTGAGGCCATTGTCTCTAACCCGCCATATTCAATAAGATGGGATGGAGATGCAAATCCTCTGCTGATAAATGATCCTAGATTTTCTCCTGCAGGGGTGCTGGCACCGAAATCAAAGGCTGATCTGGCATTTATAATGCACAGTCTGGCATGGCTCGCCACCAGCGGAACTGCGGCTATCGTATGCTTCCCCGGCATAATGTACAGGGGGGGAGCAGAGCAAAAGATCCGCAAGTACCTGATAGACAACAATTACGTGGACTGTGTGATACAGCTGCCGGGCAATCTGTTTTTCGGCACCAGTATTGCCACCTGCATCATGGTACTGAAGAAGGCTAAGTCCGAAAACAGTACTCTCTTTATCGATGCCTCCAAAGAGTGCGTCAAGGTCACCAACAGCAACAAGCTGACGCAGGAGAATATCGAGACGATCCTTGATCTCTACACAAAAAGGGCTGAAAGCGACCACATCGCAGTATTGGTTCCCAATAAGGATATTGCCGCACAGGATTACAACCTTTCCGTTTCCACGTACGTAGAACAGAAGGATACACGTGAAGTGATAAACATTACTAAGCTCAATGCACATATCGAGGAGATAGTGGCGAGAGAGCAGACCTTGCGTGATGAGATCAATAAAATCATCGCAGAAATAGAGGTGGGTGCATGAACAGGGAATTTCAGTTTCTGGTTTACCGTTCTGCAAACGAAGATGTATCGATAAACGCTATCATAAAAGATGAGACTGTCTGGCTGACACAA
>SAAH01000255.1 GCA_009929525.1 Clostridia bacterium
CTGTTGTTAAGCGTAAGCAATACTACGATACTTTGGATAAGGTAGCATAGGTACAAATATCTTTGAGATAAATATGCCAACCATTATTGACAATATCAACATGCTGAACAATCCAAACACCCACCAGAACTGTGAGAAGTGCCTCGGCGGCCATTTCGTGAACTGCATGAAAGGCAAGTGCATCCACGGCTCCACGGCGAAGTCGGCCATCGGCATGATGGAGGCTGAGTTCTGGAAGTGGAAGGGTACCTACAAGTACATTGACACTATGATCTGCTGCTCTGAGTTCATGAAGAGCAAGATGGACAGTAATCCTCTGTTTGCAACAAAGACCGTGGCAATGCACAACTTCATCGACAAGGTGGAGTGGAAAGAGACTCCGAAGAAGGATTACGTCCTCTACTTCGGCCGCTTCTCTGAGGAGAAGGGAATCGGTACACTTATCAAGGTCTGTAAGGAGCTGCCGGATGTACAGTTTATCTTCGCCGGCACTGGCCCGCTGGAAGAGAGCATCAAGGGTGTAAGCAACATTAAGAATGTTGGTTTCCAGAAGGGCGAAGCACTGGAGAAGCTGATCCGTGAGGCACGGTTCTCCATTTATCCTTCTGAGTGGTATGAGAACTGCCCGTTCTCTGTGATGGAATCCCAGATGTACGGCACGCCGGTGCTGGGTGCGAACATTGGTGGTATCCCGGAACTGATCCAAGTCGGTAAGACTGGTGAGCTGTTTGAGAGCGGTAATGGCGAAGACCTGAAGAAGAAGGTCGAGAAGCTCTGGGGTGATAAGAAGCTGTGTGAGCAGTATAGCAAGAAGATGGAAATGGGTAATAGGATGCTAAAGATATACAAATTTGTCATGAAGAGTTAATAATAAGGCGGAGGAAAAGTATGGCATTGAAAAAAGGAGAGTATCAGGCAGTATCGTTATATAAATTTTGTTTATGTATCTTGGTTGTATTCATCCATAATAAAACGGATGAGTATTTTCAACTGACTGACAAGCAATATATGTTTTTTGAATTTTTCACGTTTTATGTTGCTCAGATAGCAGTTCCGAGTTTTATGATACTGTCAGCATACTTACTATTCCGTGGATATAGAACGGGTAATGCCTTTAGTAAAATTAGAAGCAGATTGTCTAAATTGGCCCCGGCATATATTTTTTGGAATACAGTTGCAATTCCGTATACAGTTTTGGTTACAGGTTATCGTTCATCGGGTAATCTCATTGAAGGAATTTTAGGGGGGGGGTATGACTTACTGACGTCCAAATTCAATTTCCCTCTATGGTATATTTTTGATTTGATGCTATTTCTTATTTTTAGCCCTGTTGTTTATAAAGTTCTAAAAAATAAAAATATCGGAATAATGATTATCGGATGTCTGTATTTTTTATATATTTGTGGCGTACAATTACCAGATATTATGTATCGGAGAGATGTGCACTTATATTATCTCTTGGGAGCATATTTGGGAATACATGAATTTAAGATATATAAACAAAGAACGTCCTTGTTAGATATGTTGAGTGGTATTGCCGGATTACTTTTAACTGTGATTCTCTGGAATTCGAGGGTTAAAACAATAGCACTTAGTATTTATTCCCTTGGTATGATGAGGTATTTTCTAAGTCGTTTTAATGCGAAAAAAATCCCCATTTTTATACAAAAAATATCAGAAGCAAATACATTTGTTTATTATACACATATATTCTTTATCGGTGGAATTAAAAAGGTAGTTGGTTTGCTGTTTCAAACCTTATCGTTTAAGTGTCAGACGGCGAATTACAATCGGGTGCAACAGCAAATTAAAATCCCGTCTGACACCTATCAGACCGCGCGGTCTTGCCTGTAACTGCACATTCTTA
>SAAH01000022.1 GCA_009929525.1 Clostridia bacterium
TGTTCAGAAACAGTATACACCTAAAAAGGCGTGATGTCTTTATTTTTAGGCAATTTAAAGTAACTTTGGTAAAATTTCAGATTTGCTCATTTATAGATAATTATTATTCAGAGCGAAATTCAAAGGAAAATGTAAGAGAGGAGGCAGCATGGATGGACAAAAAAATAGAAGCATTGAGAAGAATCCTGGATGACAGTACATATACGGTAGCAATCGCAGGATCAGGTATGATGGCAGAAGGTGGATACATCAGTGTAAAAACGCAGGAGAGAGCATACGAGATAGAAGAAAAATATGGCGAATCTCCGGAAATGATTTTTACCAGCAATTACTATAATACAAGACCTGAGAAATTTTTCAGATTTTATAAGAATGAGATGCTCCGGCATATGCCAACTGTGACAGAATCAGCACAGGCATTGGTCAATATGGAAAGAGCAGGCAAACTTCAATGCATGATAACGGCTAACATATATTCGCTTGGAAAGAGAGCCGGTCTGAATCATGTTCTGGAGATGTATGGAAATGTCTACGAAAACAAATGTTCCAGGTGTCAAAGATCATACTCTATGGAGTATATAAGAGATGCGAAAGGAATCCCGGAGTGTGAAGTATGTGAAGCGGTGATTCGTCCTCAGATCAATCTCTTTGGTGAGATGGTAGATAGTAACATGATCACTCGCATAACGGTAGAGATAGAGAAAGCAGATACACTTTTGGTGTTGGGAACAACCTTGAAGTCAGAGGTGTTTACCAGTTACATCCGTTATTTTTCGGGAAGGTATCTCGTAGTGATCCATGACGAAGATCATTTCGCAGATCACAAAGCTGATCTTACCATCATTGATCAGCCGAAAAATGTTTTGCCGCTGCTTGGATATTGAGCAGCAATTACTGGTTGCATGGTCATTTGGGAAGTGTTATAGTAGATAAGGTTCGTTAAGAGCCAAGGATAAAAGAATCGAAGGAGTGTTAGTTCAATGAGAACAGCTGATTTTTACTATGATCTTCCTCAGGAATTAATTGCCCAGGATCCGCTTGAGGATCGTTCATCGTCTCGTCTGATGCATCTGGACAAGATGAGTGGGGAATTGGAACATACAGATTTTAAACATATCACAAAGTATCTAAAAAAGGGAGACTGCCTGGTCATCAATGATACAAAAGTTATTCCGGCCAGATTATATGGACACAAAAAAGATACGGGTGCAGTGATTGAAATTTTACTTTTAAAGCGTCGGGAAAATGATATCTGGGAATGTCTCGTAAAGCCGGGAAAGAAGGCAAGACCGGGTGCGGTGATATCCTTTGGTGAAGGAGTCCTTACGGGTGAGATCATCGATGTGGTGGATGAGGGGAATCGTCTGATCCAGTTTCATTATGAAGGAATCTTCGAAGAGATTCTTGATCAGCTTGGTGAGATGCCGCTTCCGCCCTATATTACCCATAAACTTCAGGACAAAAACAGATACCAGACAGTATATGCAAAAAATGAAGGATCTGCAGCAGCTCCTACGGCGGGTCTTCATTTTACAAAAGAACTTTTAAGCCAGGTGGAAGAGATGGGAGTAAGAATTGCCCATGTCACTCTTCATGTAGGTCTTGGAACATTTCGTCCGGTAAAGGTGGATGATGTGGAGAAGCATCATATGCATTCGGAGTTTTACGTAGTGGAAGAAGATCAGGCGGCGATCATTAATGAGACAAAGAAAAATGGTGGAAGAGTGATTTCCGTTGGGACTACCAGCTGCAGAACTCTTGAGTCAGCGTCAAAAGAGAAAGGTATTGTGAGTGCAGGAAGCGGATGGACAGAGATATTTATCTATCCGGGATATGAGTTTAAGATGATTGATGGGCTGATCACGAATTTTCATCTTCCAGAATCCACACTGCTGATGCTTGTATCGGCACTGGCAGGTAAAGAAAATATAATGCATGCCTATGAAGAAGCAGTGAGAGAAAAATATAGATTTTTCAGTTTTGGCGATGCCATGGTGATCATCTGATAAAAAGATAAAAAGAATAGCCAGGAAAATAAACCTTGATTTTGATAGATTTATTTTCCTGGCTATTCTTTTTATTCGATATCCTATAATTTTCGGGTCAGCATATCTGGATTTGTAGCATGGAGCAGTGCAGTTTCTTTGGTGATAAGCTTCTTTTTGTAAAGATTTAGCAGACTGCTGTCCATAGAGACAAGATTTTCATTGTTGGATGCGGAATAGAGCAATCCATCAATTTGTGGAATCTTATTGTCTCTGATCATATTGCGGATAGCCGGTGTCATGACCATGATCTCAAAAGCAGGTATCAGTTTTCCACTGACAGAGGCTACGAGCTGCTGTGAGACGATGGCCTGTAAGGTCATGGAAAGCTGTACAGCGATCTGTCGCTGCTGATTGGCAGGAAAAACATCAATGATTCGATCGATCGTATTGGCAGCTCCGATCGTGTGAAGTGTGGAAAGGACAAGATGACCTGTCTCAGCGGCTGTCATGGAAACGCTGATCGTCTCGTAATCACGCATTTCACCAAGCAAAATAACGTCAGGGCTTTGTCGCAGTGCAGCACGAAGAGCAGATACATAACTTTGAGTATCTGAATCAATCTCACGCTGGCTGACAATACTCTTATCATGACGGTGCAGATACTCAAGAGGATCTTCAAGGGTAATGATATGCTTTGGAGTGGAATGATTGATCTGGTCGATGATGCAGGCCAGGGTAGTAGATTTGCCACTTCCAGCAGGGCCGGTTACCAGTACAAGTCCCTTATTAAGAGCCCCAAGCTGAATGATGTTGCTGGGAATCAACATATCTTCAGGACGCGGCAGGGTATAGCGGATGATACGTATAACAGCAGCAAGAGATCCCCTTTGCTTATAAGCACTTACACGAAACCTTGAAATCCCGGGTATAGAAAATGAAAAATCATCGTCACCATTTTCAAGGAGATGATTGATATCACGATCCTGTGCGAGATGATAGATCTCCTGAATGTATTTTAGCGTGTCAGCAGGAAACATGGTCTGATCATTTAGGGGGAGGATCGTATTATCTCTCCGATAAGAAACCGGTATACCGGCAATGATAAAGACATCAGAAGTTTCGGTCTGCGACATATTTTTTAGTATTTCTATGATATCCATAAAATGTCCTTTCTGTAAAATCTCATATGTTAAGTTTTAAGGAATCTGGATCAGATTCAAAGAATCATCACTTTCCCATGTTTGGGTGGAAACTTCCTGAAAACGTGTGATCGTATATAATGCGCCATTGTCCTGATCGGGAGTTCGTACGGTCAGTTCTACTTCCAGGGTATGCTTATCATCTACAGGAACAGAGATCTGATATATAGGATCCAGATCATCCAGAGAACCTGCAAGATAGGCTTCCTGGAGAGTTTCGTCTATATCAGCTATCTGCTGATAGGCAGCAGAAGAAGCTGCATAGTAGTCATCATTTTGAAGCATTAATTGATTGTTGAAGTCAGCATCCTTTTTTGCATTCATGTAGGAGAGCATAGAAAAAGCTACCATACACAGGATGACGAAAATAGTGATGATCGAAGAGGTGCCAATATTAGCGGCAGGTATTTTTTTCTTATTCATAGTCGCTCACCTCCATTGGCTGATGATAATCAGAATGAAGCTGGTAGACAGGCAGATCCGATCCCTTAGATGAAACGGTGATATCGGCTGATATGAGACCTGAATAAGTACTCTCATCAGTGATAAGGAGTTTCAGTATGTAAGAACCTTCATCGGCGGAGCACTCGGTCCATTCATTGTTATAATAAATCTCGAATGTATCATCAGAAGCGATTCCCATCGGGAAAGCAGATTTTAAGTCATCCATCGTGCCATTTCCAGATTCAAAAGCTTCAGCAGCACTTTGCGCCTGAAGGATTGCATGCTCGAGAGTGGTACTATTGTCGCTGATCAGGCGGGATTTTGCAAAAAATTGCATACACACAGTAGCGCAAAGGGAAAAAAATAGGATGGAAATCATAAGTTCAATTAGAAATAAGCTGGAACGTCGGCTGTTTTTCATGAATCGGTCCCCCCTTTGCAGGCTGAGTTGATCAATATCCGCTGTCTGTTTCCATCAATATCAGAAGCCTCAACACTGATCAGGTCAGCAGAAATCTGTTCAAATTCACAAGAACCAATTTCAAGAATGCTTTTTCCACTGGATGCATCTAAATCAGCATCCTCACGTACAAATAACTCTTTTAACTGCTGTTCATAAGGATAGATGTAAGTACAATAAGAGGTACCATCAAAATCTTCATAAAGTACAAGTGCCGGTATGCCATCCAGACTGCCAAGCTGTACGGAACCTTCCTGATCCATCAGGCGGACCTTCTGTGTGATATAAGAAAGTGATGTTCGAAGATTATAATTGACCCGGGTGATCCCGGTGATATGCTGGTAACTGTTGGCACCAGTAATAATAACGGTCAATGCTGAAAGTGCAAAAAAACAAAAGAGTGCGATGGTAAACATGACATCTATAACATGATGCTGTGTGTTTCGTAATCTCATTATGGTGCCTCCTTCCCGTGATTATTTCGTTGGTTTCTTTGAAATTACAGTGATATCAGGCATGATATTTTCACCCAGAGGCTGATAGTCCACAAGAAACTGATCGGTATCATAAACGATATCATAGTGTTCCTTCAGATAGTGGAGGCTTTCAGGGTAAGTGCCCTCCAGAGCATAGCAGTGGACAACACTCTGCGTCAGTGTCTGCTTCAGGTTATCGAGTTGTTCTTCCTGAGATCTTTTAGAGAAAGCTGTGACAGCACCCTGAAAGATGAAGATGATCAGAACAAATATCAGAAGCGACAGAAAGATATTTTTGTATGAAATTGTCGATTTTGTTTTACTGAATCGAGCCATATGTGCCTCCTGTTTTTAAAGACCAGATAATATGCCCATCAAAGGCAGCATAACAGAGAGAAGAATCAATCCTACGATGACGGAAAGTGCGATGACCAGTGTGGGTTCCAGTACTCCGATCATCTTGGCAAGACGATTGTCCAGCTCTTCTTCATACTGGGCAGCAATCTTTTGAAGTACGTCGTCAAGAGAACCGGTTCGATCTCCTACAGTGACCATACGGGCATAAAGACCCGGGAAGATACCAGTGTGTCCCAGAGCTTCAGCCAGAGTTTTGCCTTCAAGCATCTCAGCCTTACATTGTTCGATATGTTTTTGGAAAGCAGGGTTATTGATCAGAGATTCTGATAATTCTATTCCTTCTTCCTGAGTAAGTCCGCTGCTGAGGGCCAGCGAAAGCCCGCTGGCGAAACGGCATGCTGCCAGCTTATGATAATAATCCCTTGTAAAGCGGAGATTGGAAAACCAGTTTGTCAAAAGCAGAGAACCACGCTTTGTCTTGAATACAGCAAAGCCTCCAAGAATGATCACTGCAAAGAATATGATGAGAATAAAGGAATAATTACTGATCGAGGTACCAAGGGACATGAGTCCTTTGGAAAAACCACTCATCTCAAAACCAAACTGCTGGAAAATCTGCTGGAAGATCGGCAATACCTTTATTACAAGAATAAGTACGATGATCAGCATCATGGAGATCATGATCAGTGGATAGGTTATGGCACTTCGTATCGAAGCGGATAAGCTTTCTTCACGGTCATAGTGACGGGAGAGAGAATCCATAACATCATCAAGACGTCCAGTCTGTTCTCCGATCAGGATCATCTGCAGGAAATAGGAAGGAAATACCTCCGATTTTTTTAGTGCGCCATGAAAATCTCCGGTTTCATTCATTTCATTTTGTATATCAGTCAGTATGGCTTTTTCTTCTGGGGAAGATGAATCCTCCAACATGATAGAAATACCCTCCGCTGTTGAAATCCCGGCATGCAGGATCATAGCCATCTGACTGCAGAAGGAAGAGATTTCCATATTGGAAAGCTGTTTGCTGTTTTTCTTTTCCATAGAGTGACTCCTTTCACTTCGATTTATCGAACATATTTGACGATATAATTTTCTCCATCGCCGATGTATTTGCCTACACTTTTTGCACTGTTGCTTGCGGCGAAGGTTGGATCCATAAGACTCCAGGATTCTCCGTCAAATTCAATAATATTATCAATCCATCCCTGTTCATCAAGATATGCACTGATCCAGGCATGATATGCTTCACCGGAATAACCAATCTCAAGTTTGGTAGGTATGCCCTGAGAACGGAGCATAGCTGCAAGAAGCGAAGCGTAATCGAAACAGATTCCTTTTTTTGTTTCAAGAACTTCATCAATATCCGGCAGGTAGTCGGTAGAAACGGATTCGGCCTCGGCCTGATCATAAGTGATATTTTCTATTACAAAATGATAGATCATGGTCAATGCATCCAGATCATCAGAAGCTTTGGCTACTATACTGGAGGCTTTTGCGATGGCCTTTGCATCTTTGGTAAACCAGACATACTGGTTTGGATATAAAAAAGGATGAAATTCATCCGAAAGTTCTACTTCTATGGATTCGGAGTATAAAGTAGAGTAACGGTCACCTTCCAGATTTTCATATACCTGTAATTGATAAGTTCCGTTTCCTCCGCTTAATGGAAAGGTTTCATAACCAATCTCTGGATGGAGGAGATAAGGATATGTAGTTTGATCCGGAGTTGTTACAAGGAACTTTACCTTGGAATTGGTGCCGGTATACTTTACCATAACGTATCCTTCGTCAGCGTGAGATACGTCGATTGCTACGGTGTCATTACCAAGAACAGTATCACCGGAAGCTTCAGGCACTAAAACCTGAGGTGTATTATCCCTGACTTTAGCGGAAGTTGACTTTGACGAAGTTGAAGTAGTCTTTTTCCCCGAGGAAGGGGTAGCTGCAGTGCTTGTCTCAGTCTGTCCGCAGCCTGCAAAAAGAGAGCAGGTTATAAGCAGAAAAAATAAAAGCAAATATGAAGTTTTTCTGAACATAGACCGGCCCCCTTTTGTATAGATTCGACATAAACTGCATTTTGTATTTATTATAGCATAAAATTATGAATCTGCAACGCTACGGTTGGTTTGAAAGTGGTCAGAAACGGTAAGAAAATAAGATTTTATCGTTTTAGAATGTATTTTTCAAGAAAATTTAATATACTGTAAAATCCCATGGCGATCATGCATAAAAGAGTGATGGACATCAGCATCCAGTCCAATTTAAATACCTGGCTGGAATAAATGATCAGATACCCCAGGCCCATCCGGGCTCCGATGAATTCACCGATCACGACACCCACAAGACAAAGACCAATATTGACTTTCATGATGCTCAGAAGATAAGGGATGGACGAGGGGAGGACTACTTTAAAAAGTGTGTCTCTTTTGTTTCCGCCGAGAGTATAGATGAGTTTCAGCTTATCCTCATCGGTCTCCATGAATCCGGTATACAAACTTATGACAGAACCAAAGATTGCGACGGACATTCCTGCTACGATGATCGTTCGGATATTTGCCCCCAGCCATACGATAAGAAGCGGTGCGAGGGCAGATTTTGGGAGACTGTTCAAAATGACCAGATATGGCTCCAGAACAGAGGCTATGCGTGGACTGAGCCATAAAAGGACAGATATGCCTACCCCGAAGATGACTACCAGAAGAAAACTCAGGAATGTCTCAAGGACAGTAACCAGAATGTGGACAGAAAGCTGATGATCGGTCATCATTAATAAAAATGTGCGCACGATCTGAAGGGGACTGCTGAATATAAAAGAGTCGATCCAACCCAAGCAAGCGCTGATTTCCCACAGAGATAAGAATCCGATGAACAGAAGGATACGCATGAAATGGACAAAGATTTTTTTCTTTTTTTCATTAAGAAGAAATTGTTTTTGCTGTGGAGAATCAGCCATAAGAATTCAGCTCCTTCCATATTTTATTAAAATAGTCTTTAAAATCAGGTGCATTGCGGGAGGCGATAGGAGTGCGGTGTTCAAGGTGAAGCTGGATCGGTATTTCACAGCGTATACATGCGGGGCTGGGGGTAAGAACGATGACACGGTCGGACATACTGATCGCTTCGGAGATATCATGTGTTACCAGTAAAGCGGTCTTTTTTTCTTTCTTTATGATCCTTCCTATATCATCACCGACATTCAGCCGAGTCTGATAATCCAAGGCTGAGAAAGGTTCGTCTAGGAGCAGAAGCATAGGTTCCAGAGCCAGAGTACGGATAAGTGCGGCTCGCTGCCTCATTCCACCGGAGAGCTGTGAGGGGCGTGCCTGCCGAAATTCGGAAAGGCCATAATCTTTTAGCAGCTGCTCGATACGTGAAAGCGTATAAGGATTGATCCTTTTTTGAATCTCCAGGCCAAGGATCACGTTTTCATAGACGGTACGCCATTCGAAAAGATGATCCTTTTGCAGCATGTATCCAATGGAAAAATTGGATTCATGCAGAGGGATGCCGGCTATTGTAATCGCCCCATGCTCTGGTTTAAATAGTCCTGCAATCAGGTTCAAAATCGTACTTTTGCCGCATCCACTGGGACCTACGAGAGAGACAAACTCTCCCTCAGATATAGAAAAACTAATATGAGAAAGAGCCGGGATTTCACCTTTTAGCGTATGATAGGACATCCCGATATCCTGAAGTTTTAATAGGGTTTGCATGAATATACAGCCTCCTCAAGTGGTATATCTTATCATATGAAGCAGGAACAGAAACGGTGAAAGCGGGCTCTTTTCTTAAGAAATCTTTACGAAAGGCTAATATTTGCGGAAGTTGGTTGTGGCTGTAGGAATTATCCGTTATAATGGCGATAGTAAAAAGGCATATTAAAGATATGTTAAACAGGAGAAGAAAATGATAAACTGGATAAAAAAGTATGTAGCTCCATGGCTTCCTCTATATTATATGCTTCCGCTTGCGGCAGCTCTTATGATAAATAATATTATATATATGGGAACACAGTGGCTCTGCGGGGATTTATATCACTGGAATATGGAACTGGAGGTGGATCACCTGATCAAGGTTATGCCAGGATTTGTGTCCATATATTTTTTCTTTTTTGCATTTAGCGGGATCAATTACATATTGTTTGGTCATATGGGGAGGGAGAGAGCTTATCAGCTTCTTCTTACAGATGTGATCTGCAAGGTGATCTGTGGTTTGTGTTTTGTATTGATACCGACTACCAATGTGAGACCAACGGATCTTGGAAGTGGTTTTTGGAGTGATGCTTTGAGATTTATATACTGGATCGATCAGCCGGTAAATCTTTTTCCATCGATCCACTGCCTGGTAAGCTGGATCTGCTTTATCGGTATCCGGTCATCAAAACGTTTTCCGGTCTGGTACAAGCTGCTTACAGGTGTGATGGCGGGAATGATATGTTTCTCTACATTGGCAACAAAACAGCATGTGATCGTGGACATGATCGCAGCTATTTTTTTGGCAGAGACAGTACATTTTCTGGTGATCCGCCGAAACTGGTCAGGAAAGCTGGGCAGGTGGATAGAGTTAGGATCAAACCACATTTTCGGAAAAGAGAATGTGAAAGAAAGCTGGGAGAGATATGAAAAATAAGAAAAAAATAGTTGGAAATGGAATCTTCCTGGCTCTTATATTTGGACTTACGTTGTATGGTGTGTTTCATGGGGAAGACATGGGTAAACTCATGGGAACCATAAAAAAAGCAAATATATGGTATCTGCTGCCGGCAGTGGTCTGTGTGGTATTTTTTATCTGGGGTGAATCCATTATCATTCATTACCTGATGGGGACGCTGGAATGGAAACTCGGAAAGTGGAAATGTTTTTTGATATCGTCAGTTGGTTTTTTCTTTAGTTGTATCACTCCGTCTGCAAGCGGAGGGCAGCCCATGCAGATGGTATATCTAAAAAAAGAAAAGATACCGTTATCCGTATCATCCTTGGTACTTATGGTCGTGACGATCACTTACAAATTAGTTCTGGTCCTTATCGGGGTTTTCCTGCTGGTATTTCAGCATGGATTTGTGAGCAAATATCTTAATGGGATCATGCCCGTATTTTACCTGGGTATATTTTTGAATGTTGTATGTGTGGCTGTAATGATGCTTCTTGTATTTCATCCTATGCTCATGAAGCAGATCATGATGAAGGGCTATGCAGTTTTTGTAAAACTTCATCTTATCAGGCATAAACCTACCAGGATCCAGAAGCTTGACGAGTCAATGGAATTATACAGGGAAACAGCGAACTATCTGAAAAGTCATTTTCAAGTTGTGGTTTACACGTTTTTGATCACATTGGTGCAAAGACTGGTGTTGTTCGCAGTCACATACTTTGTGTACCGTTCTTTTGGACTTACAAAATACGGCATATATGATCTGATCATGCTGCAGGCAGTCATATCGGTGGCGGTGGATATGCTTCCACTTCCGGGAGGTATGGGAATTTCAGAAAAGTTGTTTTCCATCATATTCGTTCCGGTGTTTGGCGCTGGGCTATTGCTGCCGGGGATGATCTTAAGCAGAGGACTCAGCTATTACACAGAACTCGTGGTGAGTGCAGCCATGACCTGCGTAGCACATTTGCGGTTAGGAAGAACAAGAAAAGAAGGTACATAAATGATAATGAATCATAAAAATGACATCTATGGAGAAGAGGAAAGAGGGGTACTGCAGTGATTGGTTTTTACGACTATACAGTGATTTTGACTTATATGAGTTTGGTAAGTTCTATTTCGGGGATGATGTTTACGGTAAATGGAAGATATAAGACGGCACTAGTGTGCCTTGCATTGTCAGGGCTTTGTGATATGTTTGACGGTAAGGTGGCAAGGAGTAAGAAAAACAGGACAGAGGATCAAAAAAACTTTGGAATACAGATAGATTCCTTATGTGACGTAGTCTGTTTTGGGGCATTTCCAATATTACTTACTTATTGTATGGGATTAAGAGGTCCGGTTGGTATCCTGATACTGGCTATGTATGGAGTAAATGGAGTGATCCGTCTGGGGTATTTTAATGTAATGGAGACGAAGCGACAGGAAGAGACGGATGAGGCGGGGAAATATTATAAAGGACTTCCGATCACATCGATATCTGTGATTCTTCCTATTGTATGTATTATGAAGGGAATCTGTCATGGATACTTTGAATTGATCCTGCACTGTACGATGCTTTTGGTGGGTATGCTGTTTATCATGGATTTTAGAATGAAAAAGCCTAAAAATATAACATTAGCAGTACTTGTAGTGATCGTAGCCCTTGCACTGATGAAGATATTCCATGTATATTAAGAGGTGAGAAAAATGAAGTATGCGGATAGAAATGGTGAGCGATGGGAGGAAAGTTCCTTTCAGGATCAGCTTCTTGAAAAATTATATAATAGTTTTGCAGGAAGAGTGCTTGTAAAAATATTAGTCTGTCCTGTGATATCAAAGATCGGAGGTAGAGTACTCAGTTCGAAGGCATCAAAGCTTTTGATCCCGGGTTTTATAAAAAGGCATGATCTGGACAGTGGTCAGTGGGAAAAACAGGAATTTGATTCCTATAATGATTTTTTTACAAGGAAATATACAGAGTCTCAGCGTCTGATCACAGAAAAAAAAGAATTGTTTATCAGCCCGTGTGATGGTAAACTGACGGTATATCCTATTACAAAAGATGGCAATTTTATGATCAAACATACATCTTATACGGTTCCTTCACTTTTGAAAAATAGAAAGCTGGCAAAAAAATTTGTGGAAGGCTACGCCTTAGTATTTCGTTTGACGGTGGATGATTATCACAGATATTGTTATGTGGACGATGGTGTAAAGTCCAGTAATTATCGGATTCCAGGAGTTTTTCATACGGTGAATCCTATTGCAAATGATCTGGAGCCGATCTATAAGGAAAATACGCGTGAGTACTGTGTACAGCATTCAGAGAACTTTGGAACACTTCTATTGATGGAAGTCGGGGCACTGATGGTTGGGAAAATCCGCAATTATCATGGCGCCAGACGGGTACGAAAAGGGCAGGAAAAAGGACGGTTTGAGTTTGGGGGTTCGACTATCATCATACTGACTCAGCAGGGAAGCGTATCGGTGGACAGAGATATCCTTAAAAACAGCAGACAGGGATATGAGACCATAGTGAAGATGGGTGAAGTGATAGGAAAAAGGTGATTATCGAGAGGTGAAAATGTGAATCAGCGGAATTATCAAAAAGAAATGGAAAAAATCATAGACAAAGCAAAGCAGGACGATGAGGTTCCTGCTTTACTTTTACACAGCTGTTGTGCACCATGCAGCAGCTATGTACTGGAAACGTTATCCCAGTACTTTAAGATCACGGTATTTTACTATAATCCGAATATTTATCCGGAGGAGGAATACTGGAAGAGAGTAAAGGAGCAGGAAGAATTTATTAGGAGGCTTCCTGCGAAGCACAGGATTACTTTTATAGAAGGAATGTATGATAAAGAAAATTTTTATCAGGCAGTAAAAGGCCTTGAACACATCAAAGAAGGCGGGGAAAGATGCTTTGCCTGCTTTACACTTCGTCTGTCCCGGGCAGTGGAAAAAGCAGTAAAAGGAAGATTTGATTACGTGACCACCACGCTTACGATCAGCCCGTTGAAAAATGCTCAGAAACTAAATGAAATAGGTGAGCAGTTATGTGCCAGGGCTGATATCAAATGGTTGCCCAGTGATTTTAAGAAAAAAGACGGATACAAAAGATCTACGGAGATATCCAGAGAATATGGGATGTACCGGCAGGATTACTGTGGATGCGTTTTTTCGCTGAAAGAACGGGAAGCAGACCGCAAAGCGGACAGGGAAAAAGAAATTCTTGCACAATCAGTGCCGGAGTGATAAAATCTAGTCGTACTTTACCATGTAAAAGTGGAAATATAAATGCAAAGAGAGGAAATGAATATGGCTCAGTTATGGGGAGGACGTTTCACGAAGGAAACGGATAAACTTGTATATAATTTTAATGCATCGATAGGATTTGATCAAAAGTTCTTTCACCAGGATGTACAGGGAAGTAAGGCACATGTCACAATGCTGGCAAAACAAGGCGTTTTGACTGTTGAGGAAAAAGATGCGATCATCAAGGGACTGGATTCTATCGTTAAAGATGTGGATGAAGGAACACTGGAGATCACCAGTGAATACGAAGACATCCACAGTTTCGTGGAAGCAAATCTGATTGACAGGATCGGAGATGCAGGAAAGAAGCTGCATACAGGAAGAAGCCGTAATGATCAGGTAGCTCTTGATATGAAGCTGTATGTGCGTGATGAGATCGGGGAATTGGATGAATTGGTGAAAAAGCTGCTGGTGACATTGAACCGTATTATGGAGGAAAATCTTCACACGTATATGCCTGGATTCACTCATCTTCAGAAAGCCCAGCCGATCACTCTGGCTCATCATATGGGTGCTTATTTTGAGATGTTCAGAAGAGACAGAAGCCGTCTGGCGGATATTTATGAACGTATGAATCTTTGCCCTCTGGGAAGCGGTGCCCTTGCCGGCACAACATATCCTTTGGATCGTGCCTATAGTGCTGAACTTATGGGATTTGCAGGACCTACATTGAATAGTATGGATTCTGTATCGGACAGAGATTATGTGATCGAGCTGTTATCGGCCCTTTCTACTATCATGATGCATCTTAGCCGTTTTTCAGAAGAAATCATCATCTGGAATTCCAATGAATATCGTTTTGTAGAAATCGATGACGCCTACAGCACAGGCAGCAGCATCATGCCTCAGAAGAAGAACCCTGATATTGCAGAACTTGTCCGTGGAAAGACAGGCCGTGTCTATGGGGCTTTGATGTCTATCCTTACAACGATGAAGGGGATTCCTCTGGCATACAATAAAGATATGCAGGAAGACAAGGAGCTGACCTTTGATGCGATCGATACCGTAAAAGGATGTCTGGCTTTATTTGAAGGCATGATTTCTACCATGAAGTTTAGAAATGAAGTAATGGAAAACAGTGCAAAACATGGATTTACAAATGCTACAGATGCGGCTGATTATCTGGTAAATCACGGTGTTCCATTCCGTGATGCCCATGGTATCGTTGGACGTCTGGTGCTTCATTGTCTGGATAAACAGATTTCCCTTGATGAGATGACTCTGGAAGAATACAAGGAAATCAGTCCTGTATTCGAAGAGGATATCTATGAGGCGATCAGTATCAAAACATGTGTGGAAAAACGTATGACGATCGGTGCACCGGGACCGGATGCCATGGCAGAGGTTGTTGCACTGAATAAAAAATATTTGGAAGAAAAATAAAAAAAAGGTTGCATTTTCTATAAAAGTAGTATAGTATTTCATGGTACAGACAAATGTACGCGAGAGAAAAACAAGTGTACTTGTTCAAACGAAAATGTAAAACAAACTAATTATGAGGAGTGAACGTGTGATGAGCAGCAAATTAAGAGTAGGTATTTTAGGAGCAACAGGTATGGTAGGACAGAGATTTATTTCTCTTCTTGAAAACCATCCATGGTTCGAGGTAGTAACTGTAGCAGCAAGCCCAAGAAGTGCGGGAAAAACTTATGAGGATGCAGTAGGCGGACGTTGGAAAATGGATACTCCGATGCCGGAAGCTGTAAAAAAACTGGTTGTCATGAATGTTAATGAAGTGGAGAAAGTTGCTGCCACTGTAGATTTCGTATTTTCAGCGGTTGATATGTCCAAAGAGGAAATCAAAGCGATCGAAGAAGAATATGCAAAAACTGAGACACCAGTAGTATCGAATAACAGTGCTCACAGATGGACACCTGATGTACCAATGGTAGTGCCGGAGATCAATCCGGAACATTTTGACGTTATTGAGTCTCAGAAAAAACGTCTTGGAACTACTCGTGGTTTTATAGCAGTAAAACCAAACTGTTCCATCCAGAGTTATGCACCAGTGCTGACTGCATGGAAAGAGTTTGAGCCATATGAAGTTGTTGCAACTACATACCAGGCAATCTCCGGAGCAGGAAAGACTTTCAAAGAATGGCCGGAAATGATTGAAAATATCATCCCGTTCATCGGTGGAGAAGAAGAGAAGAGCGAGCAGGAGCCGCTTCGTATCTGGGGTAAAGTTGTAGATGGCCAGATCGTAAAAGCTTCCGAGCCAGTGATCACATGTCAGTGTATCCGTGTACCGGTACTGAATGGTCATACAGCAGCAGTTTTTGTTAAGTTCCGCAAGAAACCAACAAAAGAGCAGCTGATCGAAAAACTGGTAAATTACAGCGGATTCCCACAGGAAGCAGAACTTCCAAGTGCACCAAAGCAGTTCATCCGTTACATGGAAGAAGATAACCGTCCACAGGTACAGCTGGATGTAAACTTTGAGCATGGTATGGGAGTAAGCGTTGGACGTCTTCGTGAAGATACAGTATATGATTGGAAGTTTGTCGGATTGTCACATAACACAGTAAGAGGAGCAGCAGGTGGTGCTGTACTTTGTGCTGAGACTTTGAAGGCTAAGGGGTATATTACTGCTAAATAAGGTTAGATAGGTAAGTATAATAAAGCTGGTTCGTTCACTTTGGTGGATGGGCTGGCTTTTTTTGATGCGGGCGGACGGCAGTGGAAGAAAGCCCACGGACGCAGTGGAAGAAAGCCCCAGGAGGATTGAGAACGTGGGCAATATGCTTTGTGAGACACATGAACGAAAATTGATTTCAATGAAAGAAGAAAATGGTGATGTCTCCGTCGCTAATGTTGTACTGGCGGGGCATATACACAAAAGAGCGAAAATATATTCCGTTTTGATTGCCAAAACACGATGATTTTAAGTGAATTGGGGCATCTGTAACACATTTGCACTATTGCCGCGCTTATTAGTCCTGACACAGGGCAGGAGGCGGATTTTGCTTGTCTTTGCCCCGGATAACAGTAGCCATGTAGCTATTAGTTTGCGATATATGTTGGGAAAGTGGCTTGCAAAATGGGGGTCAATCATTTATTCTTTTATTAGGTTAGTGTTTGGAGTGTGACGAAGGAGGAGATTAGCATGAAAACAATTATATTAAATGCAAGTCCACGAAAAAACTGGAATACGGCACAATTGCTGAAAGCTGCTGCGGATGGTGCAAAATCTGTTGGTGCAGAGGTTGAGTATATCGATTTGTATGATTTGAATTTTGCGGGATGCAGGAGTTGTATGCTTTGTAAAAGAAAAGGTGCAGAAAGATGTCATTGCTATTGGAAAGATGATCTTTCTCCAATTATAGATAAGGTGTATTTGGCCGATACGCTTTTTATTGGCACACCTATATATTTGGGCAGACCTACAAGTCAATATTTTGCATTTATGGAACGACTACATTTTTCGTCTCTTTCTTATGATAATTATACCAATTACTTCAAAGGGAAAGTAAATGTAGGAATGTTCGTAACGATGAATGCAACAAAAGAATTTTATGATAAACTCTATAAGGAAGAATTTGAAGCTTATGCAAAAGAACTCGAGATGTTAAATGGAGAAGTTCACTTATATCCCTGCTATAATACACTGCAGGTGAAAGATTACTCGAAGTTTAATATGTCCAGCTTCAATGAAGAAGAAAAGAAGAAAGCCCATGAAGAATACTTCTCCATAGATTTGGAAAATGCATACAATCTCGGAGCAAAGTTGAACAGATGAATCAGAATTGGGAGAAATAGCGGGCATATCACATAAGATCGACAATTATTGCCTCAATATAAACATAATATGCTTATATTCATGTAGAAATTACACATATAGGAAGCTAAAGGGGTATATACAAAATAATCACAGACATTGCCACACATTTTATAAATTACGTGGCAGAGAAAAAGAAAAATTATACAGATGCCACTTCTGGCAGCAAATCACAACAAAATTTTGTGCTACATAATAAAAGAATGAATGTTACGAGGTATGCCAGTACAGTTTCTTGCTATGTGCCTCAAATATAAATAACCAGCTTCATAATATAAGCAAAAAACATTTATCCAATCTCACTCTATTTCCCCTCAGCCAGGAAACAGCAACAGCAGCGGGCGGTATGGTCCAGACGGACAATTTGTGGGTGCCCTTAGCATCTGTGAGATCCCCAGTTTACGGAGACTTAGACGCGAGGGCTCTCCCGAGCGCTCTTAGTCGCAGTTAACTGGTAGCTCACAGATGCGTTGCCCACGTCCGCCTGGACCATACCGTCCGCTGCTGTTGCGTCCCCTTCGCATCCTCCCCTTTACTTTAAAGAAAAAAAACGTTATACTTTTCAAGTACCCTGCCGCCAGATCAACAAAACAGCCAGCCGTTGATCCATCGCAGGCAGAATATAGCAGGCATAGCTGTTATATAGAAGAAAAAAATAAACAGTTATGTGGCATCGGAGGATTAGATTGAATGAGTAAATCTTTATTTATAGCAGAGAAACCAAGTGTGGCGCAGGAGTTTGCCAAGGCACTGAAACTCAAGACACAAAGGCATGACGGATATCTGGAGTCGGAGAATACGATCGTTACCTGGTGTGTAGGTCATCTTGTGACGATGAGTTATCCGGAAGTGTATGACATTAATTTAAAGCGTTGGTCGTTGGAGACTCTGCCTTTTTTACCGGGAGAATTTAAGTACGAAGTTATTCCGTCGGTAAAAAAACAGTTTGATATAGTAAAAGAATTATTGAACCGCCCGGATGTGACGACGATATATGTCTGTACTGACTCGGGACGTGAGGGAGAGTACATCTACCGTCTGGTCGCCCAGATGGCGCAGGTTCGTGGAAAGCAGGAAAAGCGGGTTTGGATCGATTCTCAGACAGAAGAAGAAATCATACGAGGGATCAAAGAGGCAAAGGATCTCAGTGCATACGATAATCTAAGTGATGCGGCTTATCTTCGGGCAAAGGAAGATTATCTGATGGGAATTAATTTCTCCCGTCTGCTGTCGCTTAGATATGGAAACAGTATATCGAATTACCTTGGAAATAAATACCAGGCCATCTCCGTAGGAAGAGTTATGACATGTGTACTGGGGATGGTGGTCAGAAGAGAGCGGGAGATACGGGAATTTGTAAAAACACCATTTTACCGTGTGCTTGGAAAGTTCGCTCTTGGAGGAAAAGAATTTGACGGTGAGTGGAGAGCCGTTGAGGGCAGCCAATATTTTCAGTCTCCTTATCTGTATAAGGAAAATGGATTTAAGGAGAGGGAAAAGGCAGAAGAACTTCAAAAATACCTGCAGAATAAGAGCGGTCAGATCCTTGAAGAGCCGGGAATGCATGCGGTCCTTGATAAGATAGAAAAGAAAAAGGAAAAGAAGAATCCGCCCCTTTTATACAATCTGGCAGAGCTTCAAAATGACTGTTCCAGGATATTCAAGATAAGTCCTGACGAAACACTTCGAGTGGTTCAGGAATTGTATGAAAAAAAGCTGGTTACATACCCAAGAACAGATGCCCGTGTGCTTTCTACGGCGGTGACAAAGGAAATAACAAGGAACATCAATGGATTGCTGAGGTATCCGCCAGCTCAGGGATTTGCACAGGAAATCTTAGACAAGGGAAGTTATAAAGGTCTGGAAAAAACCAGATATGTCAATGATAAACAGATCACAGACCATTATGCGATCATACCGACAGGACAGGGGCTGGGAAATCTGAACAGACTGCCTGTGGTAACACAAAAGGTATATCAGGTGATCGTCAGAAGATTTTTGAGTATATTCTTCCCACCGGCAGTCTATCAGAAAGTAAGTCTGGTAACTGCGGTAGACAAGGAAAAGATGTTTTCAAGCTTCAAGGTTTTGATAGAAGAAGGATATCTGAAGGTGGCAAATGTGTCTTCCAGAAAGAAGGAAGATCAAACAGCAGATGACTCTGACGAAACGGCAAGTGCTCCAGAGGAGAAAACAGAAGACATCCAGTGTGATGCGGATTTTCTTGAGTATCTGCAGAATCTGAAAAAAGGTGCCATACTCCCAGTGGAATCTTATGATATCAAAGAGGGAGAGACATCTCCGCCGAAACGGTATAATTCCGGAACCATGATCCTGGCTATGGAAAATGCAGGACAGCTCATCGAAGATGACGAACTGCGTTCTCTGATCAAAGGAAGCGGGATCGGAACAAGTGCTACCAGGGCAGAGATACTGAAAAAACTGGTGAATATCAAGTATATTGCCCTCAATAAAAAGACACAGATCATAACCCCCACCCAGTTGGGCGAGATGATATATGAAGTGGTCAATGCATCCATTCGATCTCTTTTGAATCCGGAACTTACCGCAAGTTGGGAAAAAGGATTGAATTATGTGGCAGAAGGATCCATCACCTCAGAAGAGTATATGGCTAAACTGGAACATTTTATCCGGGTGAGGGTAAGCGGTGTACTGCAGATGAATAATCAATATGTACTTCGGAATAGTTATGATCAGATAGCATCAAATTATAAAAAAGGAGGAAAATCATGATGAGTAAAGAATCAGTAATGATCAAAAATCTGTATGATCTGAATGAAACAATTGCAAAGGATTTGTTTGAGGGGAAGGAATACCCGTGGGAACTGCTTCCTCTTATCAAGGATTTTATTATTAAATTGGGAAATACCCTTGACATGAATGATTATGATAAGATCGGCGAAGATATCTGGGTGGCAAAATCGGCGAAGGTGGCTCCATCCGCTTCTTTGAATGGACCATGTATCATCGGAAAAGAAGCCGAAGTGCGCCAATGCGCATTTATCCGTGGAAATGCGATCGTAGGGGAAGGTGCTGTAGTGGGCAATTCTACAGAACTGAAAAATGTAATTCTTTTTAATAAGGTGCAGGTTCCTCACTATAATTACGTTGGCGATTCTATTCTGGGTTACAAAGCACACATGGGTGCAGGATCGATCACTTCGAATGTAAAGTCAGATAAAAAACTTGTGGTTGTCCATGGACAGGATTTTGCTATTGAGACAGGCATGAAAAAGTTTGGTGCCATGCTGGGCGATAATGTGGAAGTTGGATGTAACTCTGTGCTTAATCCAGGTACAGTAGTAGGAAGAAATTCCAATATTTATCCGCTGTCTTGCGTAAGAGGCGTTGTTCCGGAAAAAAGTATATTTAAAAATCTTCAGAATATTGTAAGGAAAATTGAAAAATAAGAATTGTAACAGAAAAATAGATAGAGTATAATAAAAGTGTCAGTCTACAAGGTTAGGCTGACATTTTTAGTTTGCAGTTGTATGCGTAAAGTGGTCATCTGCAGAAGATGCACAATTACTATTATTAGATGTATAAAGACATGAGGAGGACAACTAAAAAATGCTGGAACTTGTACATGTAACAAAATATTATGGGAAAAATCTTGCAGTAAATGATGTGTCATTTGCAGTGCCGGATGGTACGGTTGGTGTTCTTTTAGGACCAAATGGTGCAGGAAAATCAACAATTATAAAAAGTATAGCCGGTCTGTTGAAATTTAAAGGCGGTATAGGCATCCAGGGAATAGATTCCAGAGATGCAAGAGCAAAAAGAATCTTTGCATACGTGCCGGAGATGCCGGCGATGTATCAGTCCTTGTCCGTAGCAGAGCATATGGAATTTATCAGAAGAGCATATAAGCTTACGATCACTGATCAGGAGGTTCAGGAGATACTGGAACGTTTTGAACTTTGGGATAAAAAAGAAAAGCTTGGCGATGAACTCTCAAAAGGTATGATGCAGAAAGTGAGTATTTGCTGTGCACTGCTTATCCGCCCGAGAGTCATGCTGCTCGATGAGCCTATGGTAGGCCTTGACCCGAAAGCGATCAAGGAACTGAAAGAGGTGGTACTGGAACTGAAAAATCATGGAACTACAGTTCTTATCAGTACCCATATGCTGGAAATGGTACAGGAACTGTGGGATATGGTTTTTGTGATGGACAAAGGAAAGATGATCGCTTCCTATAACCAGTCGGAGACAGAGGGAAAGAATCTGGATGAGCTGTTTTTCCAGGTGACAGAGCATCGTGAGGAAACAATGAATAAGGAAATGGAATTTGTCGGCGATACAGATACAACTCGGCAGACGAATCCGTCGGATAAGGGGGAGTAGTATGAGTGCATATTTATTCCTTTATAAAAAACTTTGGACGAATTGGGTCCGGAAAATCATTAAGAAACCGGCTTCTTTCATATACACGCTGTTGATGGCTGCGTATGTTGTGTGGATGGCCTTTACATTCCACAGCATAGTGGTAGGCGGAGGGTTCGGCACAAAAGAAAACTTTGCACGTATACTGTGTCTTCTTACTATCTATCTGACACCGGCAAATTATGCCGCCTATGCAAAACGAAAAGGACTGGTCTTTTTACAGGCAGACGTACATTTTTTATTCTGTACGCCCTTTAGCCCGAAACTGAATCTGATCTATGCGTATGGAAAAACCATTATATCGACTGTGATCGGCTCCGTTGTGATGTTCCTGGCAGGAATTTTCTGGTTTCATATTTCAGCATGGCAGATGATCCTTTATGTGCTGATCTGCCAATTGCTGGATACGGTCATGCAGGCAGCAATCGTAATACTGCTATATGGAAATGAGAGACTTAGTGAGAGCTGGAAACGTATCTTTGGATGGCTGATGTATGCGCTTGTTGGATGCTTTGTAGTGATCGCATTTTACATATTATACACAGAAGGATTCAGCTGGGGTTCATTATTCAGATTCTTTGATACAGAATGGATTTCGATGATTCCTCTGATCGGATGGTCTATTGCAGCTATGAGACTGATCATATTGGGTCCGACAGTGATCAACGTGGTTTGTACAGGCCTTTATGCAGTTGCCGTGGTTGTGTTGATTACTATGGCATGGAAAATGAAATGTACGGGACAGTATTACGAAGATGCCATGAAATTTGCTGATGACTATCAGGAGGCAAGACGCAAAAGCCAAAATGGCGAAGTCACTGTTGTCGGGAAAAAGAAAAAATACAAAAGAGCACAGGTGGTATACAAGGGCAGCGGAGCTCATGCTATATTTTACCGTCAGCTTTTAGAATATAAAAAAGAAAAGTTTTTTATCTTTGGATTTTTAACTCTTGTTTGTCTTGCGATAGGAATCGGGATAGGATATCTGGCCAGTCATGATTCGTCTATGTCACAGGGAGTGACGAGAATCTATATTATCCCTGGTGTTATGGCATATATGAGTTTTATCTTCAGTGGCTATAAAACGCGGTGGAGTAAAGAACTGGATAATCCATATGTATTTCTTATTCCGGATTCGGCATTCAAGAAGATGTGGTACGCAACACTGATGGATCATATCCGTGCAGCCATCCATGCTTTGCTTATCTGTGTACCGGCGATGTATGGTCTTGGACTTGAGATATGGTATCTGCCGATCTATGTATTGATCTTTGTGTGCATGAATGCATCCAGTTTATACTCTCAGACCGTGTGCGGGGTGATATTTGGTAATACAATGGGAGATAACCTGAAAAGATTTTTACAGATGCTGATGTATATGATCATGCTGATGATCGCAATTATCGCTGCAGTGATCGTAACAATGATCGCAGGTACGATGGCTGGACTGCTTGCCGTATCAGGATACCTGGCAGTCCTTTCAGGATTGATGGCCTGGGCAGGATCAAGATGCTTTATGAAAATGGAAAGCTGAGATAATTAAAAGAAATAAACCCAAAATTGGCGGGATGGGATCATCCAAACAAGATAAGAGCGTTTACAAGCTGGCTGCTCATTGTTTGAATCTTCTCTCCCGCCAAATTTCTGGGATTTTCGAAAATCAAAACAGATAATGAAGAATCAGCCCATAGAAAAGCAGATGGGCCGGATAAAATACATAAAAGAAATACTTGAGGGATTGTCCTCTTTTTCCGTTATACAGACTAAGCGGGATAAAAGCCAGGCAGGCGGCCGGTTCCCAAAGAAGGCTTACACAGCCGGCAACTGTACGAAGCAGAGGTTCATAACGGAAGAAATATAAGATTACGATTACGATGATTCCTTTATAATCATAATCAGTATCCATAAGCCAGACAAGAAGACCGCCAAGTCCGGCAGTGATCATTTGCAGATAGATACCATAGGAGTATTCTTTTACAGAATCCATGATCCAGATAACGAGAAATCCGATAAAAAGTGTAAAAAAAACATTCTGATGTTTGGAATCCATAAAGGTATTGGACAAAGCAAGGTCAAAAGGAATCTCGGATATCAATGCGAATAAAAATAAGCGAAGGGCATATTTTTTTCTGTTGGAGGTGTGGAGGAATCCTTCGACCAGGAAAAAACAAAAGATAGGGAAAGCGATTCTTCCGATAAAACGCATTACTTTATAAATGCAGTACCAGGTCCAGGCTGGTGTATCGCGAGCGATAGGTGCCTGAGGAAGAAGAATACCATGGTATAGGATGCTTCCTGCGAGATGGTCGATAGCCATAGTTAAGATTGCTAATAATTTTAATGAACTGCCAGAAAAAAGACGGAATTTTGTGGGTAATAGCTGCATGGATGCCTCCTGTATAAAAAATGTAAATTGCTGTTTTATGAGAATCATACAGTAACTGAGATGAATATGTCAATGAATCCTTTGCATATCATGTAAATAAAAATCGGTAAACATAGTAGAATAATCCATTGCGCAGATTATTTTTGTCCATTGCAGTATAGGAACTGATTGCGTTATTATTATTTTGGGTTTTTTTACATAAAAATGGCAGAACAAATTGGGAGAAAGCATATGGAATTGAAATTTATCCATTCAAAGTCGATATTTGTACAATTAGTAGTATTTTCACTTATGATCAGTTTGGTGCCTATATTGATCATAAGTGTGTTTTTGTTTCAAAAACTGGATAACATGGTGGTGGATGAGATGATGGATTATCACGAACAGATATCCTCTCAGTATACCCAGAATATAGAAGAAAAGCTGACTCAGTATCAGCGGAGCCTGGAATATATATCCGATAATACGGTAATACTGGACACATTGGTGGACGCCGTCCAGAATCCATATAACAAAGGAATGGTGATCAGTGAAGAGGTATCAAAATCCCTTCTTTTGGAACGCCAAAGTGAAATCAGAAACTGTATGATCTATTCTATGCAGGATCAATATCCGGTATATGGAAACAGTGTATCTATGATGACAGAAGCAAGCCGTGAGGTATGGTTTTTAAAGGAAAGAGCCATGAACGAAGGATGGTTTTCTTACTTTACCTTAGATAAAAGCTACCCGGTATTATCCTTTGTTAAAAATATAGAAAAACTGGACACAGCCAACCTTGGAAGGGAGCAGCTGGGGATTGTAAAATTGGATGTAAATCTGAGACGGCTTTTTACACCAGCAGAACTCGAGGGAGAAAGTGCTGCAAGCTATGACATCATAGTTTATGATCCAAGGGGAGAGATTTACTACTCTACAGATAATGAAAAAAACAATATGCTGGATAAATATCAGTCTAATAAAAATGATCAGGATGAAAATACCATGGAAGAGATAGAAACTTATGTGGTGAAGGAAGCTGATTTAGATCCTTACGGCCTGAAGATTTTATTTTTATTTGACAATAACGATCTGCTTCAAAGAAAGCAGGAGATACAGGGTATGGTATTTCCTATTATTGTATTCTTTACGATCCTGGTAGTTATCTTTACCTATATCTACAGTGCGGATCTTTCGTCGAGGATCGCAGTGTTGGTAAATAAGTTCCGTAAAGCGGAGACAGGTAATCTTATTCCAGAAAAAGCCATTTCGGGAAAAGATGAGATAGCAGTTCTTGACCAACAGTTTAGCCATATGCTGAAAAAACTGGATGAACTGATCAAGAAAAATTATATCCAGCAGCTTGAAAATAAAGAAACGCAGCTTAAAAATCTGCAGCTGCAGATCAATCCACACTTTTTATATAATACGTTGGAGACGATCAGTTCGATCGCGGCGGTAAAGCAGGCGTTTGTGGTGTGTGATATGTGTGGCAAATTAGGAGAAATTTTCCGCTACAGTCTCGGAAAAGATTATGGAGAGTTCGTTACGCTGGAACAGGAGCTTAAACACACAAAAAACTATATCTTTATACAGGAGATACGTTACGGAAATCAATTTGAGGTGTTTTATAATATCGAGGTAGATGAGAAAAAATGCAAGATACCAAGATTTATACTCCAGCCTATCGTTGAAAATGCTATCATGCATGGATGGAAAGATCTCACAGGAAAGGGTGCGTTGGAGATTTCTATTTATGAAGAGGACAGGACACTGGTCATTGCAGTAGCCGATGACGGCGTGGGTATGGATCCGGAAAAGGTAGAACTTTTGAATGCCTATATCAATAATACGGATAAGATCAGTGACAATAAAAAGAGTATAGGGATCAGAAATGTAAACCAGAGGATCAAATTAATGTGCGGCAGCAAATACGGGATCACAATAAAAAGTTACCCATATCAGGGAAGCTGTGTGACGCTTCTTCTGCCGGTGTATAAAGAGGGATGAGAATATGAGACATAATCTGTTGATCGTAGACGATGAGATTCTGATAAGACAGGGACTGATGGCAAGACTTGCATATCTTAATATAAAAACAGATGAGATATATGAGGCCTCAAATGGAACCGAGGCATTGGATATCGTAAAGGCAGCACCGATTGACGTGGTCATCACGGATATACGCATGCCGGATATGGATGGGCTGACCTTTATCCAGAAAGCAAAAGAATATCAAAATGAGATACAGTTTGTAGTGCTGAGTGGGTATGCAGAATTCTCCTATGCGGAAACGGCGATACGGCTGGGCGTGAAAGCATTTTTGCTGAAACCGTTGTCCAATGAAGAACTGAAAAAGACATTAGAAAAGTTATTTGAGGAACGGGAAGGACAGCAGCAGATAAAAGAAAAAGTGAAAAAAGTTTTCAAACTGTCTAAAGAGCAGGAAAAATATCAGATGGAGAAAACAATTAACTCTTATATCGCCAATCTCCACCATGAAGCTGCTCCAGCGGAGGTACTATGGGAAAAGTCAGGGTTTTGCGACAGCGAAAAATATAAAGAAGATATTTGTGTAGCATTGGTGGTGGTGCGCATGGAGGAGAAAAGTTTCCATAATGAATTTGAGGAAAAAGATCACGACCTTATGCGGTTTACGATCAAGAATGTGATGGATGAGCTGGAGTGTGAATGTGAAAAAGTGATCGTGAATTGCTTTTCAGATTATAATAAATTATATGCACTTTTTTTCAGTGATAACAGCAGGAAAATGAAAAATGAAATTGCAAGAGTATTTTTGAGAATGCAGTCTGTTTTGGAAGAAAAAATTGGCATTTTTATAAGTTTTGGAGTGAGCAGGATAAAAAATGAATTAACAGACCATTCTTTGAGAGAAACCAGTAGTGCATTGAAGCAAAGAATCATCTACGGAGATTCAAATCTCTATTTTTATGAAGATGTAAAGCTGTTTTCAGAAAAAAAATTCCCTGCAGTACAGATGAATCTTTTTGATCAATATGTAGAACGAAAAGATATGGATAAATTAAGGGGGTTATTGGGAGAAATATTTTCCGATGAGCTTGTGAAAACTTATGGAACAGCATATCTTAGAATCATGTGGGTGAGGGTTATAAACAGTATCTTTCATCACTTAGACAAAATAGAGAACAAATCGCCTAAAATAGAAAAATTGATCATGAATCTGAACTTTCCTGATGAGATACAGTCGATTACTGAGATAAGGGAGAAAATATGGAATATTGTCGAGGAATGTGCGCAGACAGAAGAAACATTATTTGCCAGTGCAAAAAGCAGGGTACAGGCGGCTGTTTCGTATATTGAGGATCATTACAATGAAAATATATCTGTTAATGATCTGGCAGAACGTTTTGGAATGAGTCCAAACTACTTTTCCTCTATTTTTAAGAAAGAGATGAAGCAGTCAGCGGTGAATTATCTTACGAGGATACGGTTGAAACAGGCTGAGAGACTTCTTGGAGAGTCAGATATGAATGTGGTTGATATCGCAAGACAGGTGGGATATGAAGATGGACAGTATTTTTTCAGGGTATTTAAAAAACATACAGGTATGACACCTCTTAAGTATCGGGAAATCGAGCAGCACAAATAAATGTGTCAAAGGGACAGTTACACAATATATTGTCGTGTGACTGTCCCTTTGATCGTAGGTTATAAGTATAAAACCGGACTGATACAAACCAGATTTTCGAGTATGGCTTCTTGTTCATATAGCTTTATGATAAGACATTTTTCGTCTTTTAACAGTTCGGAAGAAAGAGGTATCTCGTAGGTCATCGTATCAGGAATCGGATATACGGATTCGCCGGAGGCTGTTTTGACAGAAATCAGATAATGGGATTTTTCCGGTGGTGTATAGCCAGGTTTTCCGGTTTGCAAAACAGAAAAAATTATCTGATCATCTGTTACGTCAGAGACTAAAAGAGGTCCTTTGGATATCCAAGTGCGCTGGGAGTGAATAGCATTTTCCAATTCTTTCCCAATATCGCCTGCAGTATCACCTTCGATGTAGGTGGAGTAGTGTCCATGCAGAGAAGAGTTGCCATGGAGATCCATACCGCAGGTTGCTGCCAGATGTTCACCGGAAAAGATCAGTTTTTCCCAAAGAATCAATGCTTTTTCATTTACTTTGTGCAAATCTTCCAGATTATTGAATACTTCAATAAAATCACACTTAGAGTAATCGGTTACTGTCATTTCAAAACGGCAACCCTGAGAAAATGGCCAGCCAACGGAGAAGGGATGTGCAATTCCAACGATGGCACCTTTGTTTCGAGCTGCCTCAAAGAGCAGTTCGGGTTTATGTTTGTTTATGTTTTCCCATGGGACATATTCTGTCAGGTTGAAGCAAAGGATATGTCCATAGTAGGTTGTATATTCCATGCCATAGATAGACTCAAGAGCGACATTCTTTTGTGCAAGTAAATTTTTGATTTTAGCATGGCCTGATATGGTGTTGTGATCGGTGAGTGCAAATCCATCGACATGATCTTCAGCCAAAAAATCAATTAGTTCCTCGCAGGAAAAAACAGCGTCAGATTCGGTTGTATGATTATGTAGTTCCAGTCGTTTATATTTCATGATGATTTCTCCTCGCTTATCTTGCACTGACAGTCAGTGAATATTCGGTGTTATCCAGAAGTACAGAAAAAACAGCAAGAGTTACTTTAAGTACACCGCCAATCTTATCTACAGGAAGACAGCCCTCTGTGGCTTCTTCGTGGGTAAAATGCATATGGCGTGTTGTGAGCTGACGATGTATACATCCGATAAATTCGTCGTTAAGGGATGCAAGAGTGTGAATCTCTGTTTTCATTTCATGACAAATTGCATGATCAAGTTCTTCAGGAGATCCGGCTTCCATGTCATACTCTTTTTTGCAATATTCTGTAAGCTGGTTTTTGAGTTCAGGAGTAATGTCTTCAGGAGAAAAATGCTGAGGCTGGAAAGAAAATTCAATATCCAGTTCTTCGTAAGTTTTATCAAGGCAGACGGTATAAGCAATCTGTCCAATAAAATCTTTGCATAAGGTACCTTTGACCTCGTATATTGTTTCCATTGTATTCATTATGGTTTTTTGATCCTTTCTTCATCTGAATAATTCAGATGGTATGATTTTGTATCATAGTCACTTTACTTTTGCGTGTCAAGATGTATTCGAAAATTGTAGAAAAATCCAGTCAGAATAAAAGATATGTACATTTTTGTGTAGAGGCGATTTTGTTATAATCGATGGAAGAAGAAACAGAGAAAATCTGTCTAAGAATAAAGAAAGACGGTGGGGAAGATGGAAAAAAGAACATTATATCCGGATGGCGAGTTCAAAAAAGGTAACCTGCACACACATTCAACCAGATCTGACGGAGTAAATACCCCAAAAGAAGTGGCTGATCAATATCGAAGATCTGGATATGATTTTATGGCATTTACAGATCATTGGGTTTATGGGACGAATCAGGAATTGAACAGAGAGGATTTTCTGGTATTTCCTGGAACAGAGTTGGATATAGAACTTCCGGGCAGAAAAGATCATCATATAGTGGCGATAGGGCTGCCGGAAACGAATAAGATAGAAGATGGGCACACCTTTGTGGAAGAGAGAAAAGGTAATACTCTTTGTACGGCGGAACGTATCATAGAATATTTTGGACAGAGAGGAAATGTGACTATCTATGGACATCCTTACTGGTCAAAAGTAGATTCTAATGAGATCAAATATCTGCAGGGAATGATCGGGATGGAAATCTATAATCATGGATCAGAATATTATGGGAATAACGGCAATTCAGAGACATACTTTGATCATTTTTTGTTTGTAAGAAATAGAACCTTTTGTTTTGCCACAGATGATTCCCACGATATCCGTCCGGAAAGTATCGGTGGATATATCGCAGTAAAGACCAGGGAGTTTACCCATGCAGGGATCCTTAAAGCCATTATAGACGGAAGCTTCTATGCATCCTCAGGACCAGTGATCCAGGATTTTTATGTGAAAGATAATAAAGCTTATATTATCTGTGAGCCATGTGAACATATTTTCTTTCAGACACCTCATCGAGGAGGCAGTTTTCACAGCGATAAAAACAGTCTGACACAGGCAGAGTTTGAGTTAGATGGGGATGAAGAATATGTTCGTGTGACCATCAAGGATGAAAAAGGAAGAAAGGCATGGACCCAGCCTATATGGCTGTGGCTGGCATAGAGGTGAGGCGTATGAAATTTGTAACATTTAATATAAGATGTGACTTTGATCAGGATAAAGATAACAGTTTCCGCTTTCGAAAACCTCTGATCTTAGCGAAAATCGAAAAAGAGAAACCGGATATTATATGTTTTCAGGAAGTGCTGCCCCATGTGGCGGCGTGGTTAAAGGACGTACTTAAGGAGTATTATGTGGTAGGCTGTCCAAGAAGCGAGACACTGGAGGACGAGCAGGAGAGCATCGCTTATCGAAAGGATAAATATAATCTCATCTCCATGGAAACTTTCTGGATGTCACCGACACCGTATCGTCCAGGAAGCAGATATAGGGAACAGTCCATTTGCCCAAGAGTGTGTACGGAAGTTTTGCTGGAGGATCTGGAACATAAAAAAGTATTCAGAGTAATAAATCTTCATCTGGATCATATAGGAGTACAGGCACGAATGCTCGGACTTTCTCAGGTACTCAGAAAATTAGAGGGAGAAAACCTCTTTTATGATGCCCCGGTCATTATAGCTGGTGATTTTAATGCAGAACCGGACGGAGAGGAAATAAAAATTATAGATTCCTGTGTGCGGCTTCGGAATGTGACTGAAAATATAGGGATCACCTATCATGGTTTTGAAGCAGAAGATGAGGCAGAACGGATTGATTACATCTATGTGTCTGATGAGATTCTATGTGAAAAGACTGTAAAATGGGAAGATCAAGAAGAAGGGGTATGGCTTTCTGATCATTATCCTGTCATGGCAGAGCTTTCGTGGAAAGCGTAGAAATGTCTAGTTCAATTTGTATTTTTTTCCATTGTTGAAAAGAGTATAAAATATTTATAATAATTTCATAAATTAAAAGGAGGAAATCACATGCAAACAGCTAGTGTTGGGAAGAACAAGAAATATAAACCGCCCAAGCTGTCCGTTAAGAAGAGATTGATCCGGTATTGGCCGCTTTATGTGATGCTGATTCCATGTATTGTCTATTATGTATTGATCTGTTATGTGCCTATGGCCGGATCAGTGCTGGCATTCAAGGATTATTCTTTCAAAAAGGGAATATGGGGAAGCCCATGGGTTGGATTTCAGTATTTCAAAACATTCTTTACCAGCTATGATGCACCGCGATTGATTAAAAACACGCTGGTTGTAGGTGTGATCAAATGTATTCTGGAATTTCCATTTGCGATCATTCTGGCACTTTTGCTCAATGAGATCCGCAATCTGAAATTTAAAAAGATATCACAGACGATCACTTATCTGCCCCACTTTCTGTCTTCAGTAATCATCGTTACGATGCTCCAGAGAATTCTGGCACCGAATACGGGTATTTTGAATCAGTTGATCGCCCAGATGGGTGGAGACGGAAGTGCATTTTATCTGATGGATGCAAAATATTTTTACAGAGTTCTGTTTTCAATGGATCTGTGGAGAAATATTGGATGGGATTCCATCATGTATCTGGCAGCTATCAGCAGTGTAGACTCGCAGCTTTACGAGGCAGCTGAGATGGATGGATGCGGCAAACTGAAAAAGATGTGGCATATCACATTGCCGGGTATCCGCGCAACAATCGGTCTTTTGTTCATCATGGGCGTAGGTGGTCTTTTATCTTCAGGCGTAGAGCAGATATGGCTTCTTCGTACACCGGGTAATATGTCTTTGGCAGATACACTGGATGTATATGTGGTAAGAGTTGGTCTGCAGGGCGCACAATTTGGTTATGCAACCGCAATCGGCCTGATACAGGGCGTTGTGGGATTAGTATTGGTAGTTGTCTGTAACAGAATATGTAAAAAGGTTACAGAAGTTGGGCTATGGTAAGAATAAAAAAGGAGGTTTACACATGAAAAAGAAAATTGTAAAACAGTTGATGGCAGGAACAATGGCTACAACAATGGCAGTTACTATGCTGGCTGGATGTGGCGACAGCAAGAGTGAGGATGGCAGCGATGCTGCAGCAGAGAGCACTACAGAGGACAATTCGGACAAACCGGATACCTGGATCGCAGATCGTACGATCACTGTACAGGCTTATGTAGATGATATCGGAAATACTCTTCCTACAGATTTTAATAACACAGCAACAATGAAGAAAATCACAGAACTTACAGGTATCAAACTGGATGTAAAATATACACCTGGTGACAGTGATGCGAAAGTTATGGCTTCTCAGCTTGCTTCTGGAACTATTCCGGATGTAATTGTTTCTTATCTGGATGATTCCACAAGACCAGAGTTCCCACTTTTACTGAAAGCAGCACAGGAAGATATGTTCGCTGACGTATCTGAATATATGAAGAACAGTGAAGTATATTCTAAGTATTATGAAGAAGGATACCTTCCGGATGATACATATGAAAATATCGTTTTCAGATCAGACCTTGACGGCGTATATCTGTGGCAGATGAACATCGATGAGATCGACCGTTCCTTAGAGTATAATGCGGATGAAGAATATGTTGGTGGAATGTATATCCAGTCTTCCATCGCAGAAGATCTGGGAATCGATCCAAGAACGATCAATACACAGGATCAGCTCTATGATTTGTTAGTTCAGATCAAAGAGGGCGGATACAAAGATGATAATGGCAATGATGTATACCCATTAGGACCGAAATACTGGGGCGGATCTGCAGATGCACTTGATTTTGTAACAGCAGGACTCAGATGGGGTGTAAGTGATAATTACAATCTGGATGATGACGGTAATGTAAAACATATCGCAGAGACAGATTATGTATATGATCAGATCAACTATGTAAGAACACTTTTGGATGAAGGTCTGATGAACCCAGAGTTCTTTACTATGGATTCTACACGTGCAGAAGAAGTTTCCAAAAACCATAACTCAGCAATCATCGCTGACGTTCATAACTACGAAGAAATCGTTTATGGAAGCGATGAGTGGGTACCGCTTGGACCGATCAACGACATCCAGGGCGACAACAAAGAAGTAGTTCATGGAAAATCAAAACGTGGATGTATGGCTATCTCTTCAGAAGCAGAAAATCCAGAAGAAATCTTCCAGTTCTTTGACTGGTTATCTACACCAGAAGGACAGATCATCGCACAGTACGGTGCAGAAGGTGTGTCATACGATATGGTAGATGGAAAACCAGTTCTTAAAGATGAAGTAGTAGAAAAACTGAATGCTGGCGATACCGATTATCTCATCAATGAAGTTGGTGCAGGCTTTGGTGGAACTGGAAACTATTTCTTTGAATTTGTACTGACAAACAAAAACAACATTGACAACTTTGGCGAGACCCGCCCAGGAGCATCTTCAGGTGAGTCAGCATATGCACGAAGCGTACAGATCGCTGAAGAATATCCGGTTGAGAAAAAACTGGTTCCAGGTCTGGATGCAACCGCTTATATGTCTGCAGACGAACTTGCAGATGTAAAGACACAGATGGATCTTCTGAACTGGGATGAGACTTTTGTTCAGGCATGTTTCGCTGAATCAGATGAGCAGGTTAAGAGCATCGTGGAATCCTTCCGTGCACAGCTCAAATCAGCAGGCATCGAGAGATTCGAAGATTATGTCAAAGGAATCTATGAAGAAAATCCTGAAGCTGTAACATTTTACAAATAAGATGCAACAAAAGAAAGGACTAGGTGTATAATGAGTAAGGCGCAGAGAATTCCGAAGACATCAGCGATTAAAACGAGTTCCTCAAATCGGGTTATTCAGGTATTGATCTACCTTGTTATTATCGGGTTATGTCTTATTATCCTTCTGCCATGCCTGAATGTACTGGTTCTGGCTTTCAACGACGGAAAGGACGCAGCCAGAGGAGGTATCTGGTTCTGGCCAAGACAATTTACTCTTGAAAACTTCAAGGAAGTATTCAAAGATGGAAGTATCAGTAAAGCATATATCGTGACCATAGCAAGAACTGTATTGGGTACTTTCTTCAGTCTCTTTGTAACTACACTGGCAGGTTTTGCATTAAAGCAAAAAGATCTTCCGGGCAGAACGGTCATCACGATGCTGATCACCTTCACCATGTTGTTTGGAGGCGGAATGATACCAACTTATATCCAGTATAAGAATCTTCACTTGCTGAATTCTTTTTGGGTGTATGTTGTACCGAGTCTTGTCAGCGTTACCTATCTTTTGATGGTGAGGACTTTCTTCGAGGGAATCCCCGAAAGCTTAGAGGAATCGGCAAAGCTGGATGGCTGTGGCTTCTTCAAGATATATACGCTGATCATGCTTCCTCTCAGTAAACCGGTAATCGCAGTTGTAGGTCTTTATACAGCAGTAAATCATTGGAATGACTGGTTTGCAGGTGCATTCTATGTAAATGATACTCAGCTGTGGCCGGTCCAGACAGTTTTGCAGCAGATGCTCACAAAAGCGATGAATTCGCAGCAGGAGGTTACATCTGTAGCGCAGGCATTGGCGCATAATACGGTTTCTGTCACATCGGACTCACTTAAGATGGCAGCAGTTGTCGTGACGACCGTACCGATCCTTTGCGTATATCCTTTTGTACAGAAGTATTTTGCAAAAGGTGCAATGATAGGAGCTGTAAAAGGGTAAGGCAGGAAAATAAAAAGCAGTAATTAGAGAAGATTCTCTGACTCGTCAAGCAGCATATGAAGTGTGGGCGAATCAGAGGATCTTTTTTATATCATAGGGTGTACCCTATGATATAAAAATGCTCTGCAAGGATCGCACTGCGGCAAAGGTGAAATATGTCGATAAATCGACTTGCCGTAGGCGAAGAATTCTGCAAGCAGTATTCTTTTTTTGGAGGAAATGAAATATGGAACAAAAAAAATGGGATGTATACGTGTATGGTGATGTCAATATTGACATTGTTATTCCAGGAGTAGAAAAGTTTCCACTACCGGGACAGGAAGATGAAGTGGATACCATGGAAACATTTGTAGGAGGTGGTGCTGCTTTATTTACGCTGGGACTGGGAAAACTTGGACTTCATCCAGTCTTTCAGGGAGAAGTAGGAGATGACTGCTATGGTGGATTGATCAGAAAGCAGTTTACGGATCACAATGTGGATGACTCACTTCTTAAGACAAGCGATACCCTGAAGACGGGTATTTCCTTGAGTTTTACAAATGAAAAAGATCGTTCTTTTCTTACATATAGAGGAACAAATGAAAAAATCTGTATCGAAGCGGTTGACATAGAGAAAGTAAAGGAAGCATCACATATCCATATCACAGGATATGCGGGAAGTGCGAATCATGAGGCATATCTGAACGTACTTAAAAAAATAAAATCAGAGACGGAGGCTACCGTATCTTTTGATGTGGGCTGGGATTCAACCGGAGAATGGAAAAAAGAGATCAAAGAACTTTTCCCTTATATCGATGTGCTTTTTATGAATGAGACCGAAGCGATACATTATGGACATCAGGACAATGCAGTAAAGGCCGCACATGATTTTTCAAAGACCTGCGGCATGGCAGTGATCAAGATGGGAAAGGCTGGATCTTTAGCTGTAAAGGATGGGGAAGAATATATGCAAGCCTCCTATACAGTGAAAGCGGTAGATACCACAGGCGCTGGAGATTCCTTTAATGCAGGATTTGTATATGGATTTTTAAGCAAAAAATCAATAGAGGAATGTCTGAAGACAGGAAACGCATGTGGTGCACTGTCAGTGACAGCCCTTGGGGGAAATACAGGATTTCCAACAATAGAGCGATTAAATCAATTTTTTGAAGAACAGTAGAATGTGCAGCAAATACAGGAGGATAGACAGATGAAGATAGCAGTTATAGGCGGAGCAGGAGTAAGGACCGTAATATTTATCAATGGACTTTTAAAAAGATATAAAAAGTTAAATATCGATGAAGTTGTATTATATGATATCCAGGTGGAGAAACAAAAAATCATCGAAAAATTGTGTCAGCATGTAGTAAGCAGAAATAATGAAGAACTCAAGGTATGGGCAGTGTCTGATCCGGTGGAAGCTATCAAAGGTTCAGATTATATCGTGACCACACTTCGTGTGGGTGGAGATCACTCCAGGGTTATGGATGAGAGCATTGCCCTTGATATGGGCGTGATCGGACAGGAGACAACAGGAGTTGGCGGATTTTCTATGGCAGTCAGAACCATCCCTGTATTAAAAGAGTACTGTGAAATGATCAAAAAATACGCTCCAGAGGCTTGGATCTTCAACTTTACCAATCCATCAGGACTTGTAACGCAGGCACTCAGGAGTGCAGGATATGATAAGATCATTGGAATCTGTGATGCACCAAGCAGCACAAAGTTCCGTATGGCCCATGACCTTGGCGTAGAAGAAGATGATCTTTATGTGGAATTCTTCGGATTGAACCATCTGTCATGGATCAGAAGTGTGAAAAAATATGGAGAAGAGATTCTTCCCAAACTTTTGGCAGATGATGAGTTCTTAAAAGGCGTGCAGGAATTCTCCATGTTTGATCCTGAACTTTTAAGAAGTATCGGATTCCTTCCAAATGAATATCTGTACTATTATTATCACAGAGAAAAAGCATTGGAAAACATTCTGGCATCAGGTGCAACAAGAGGAAAGACTATTGAGTCCGTGAATCAGCAGATGATGAAAGAACTGGCTGGTATGGATATCGATGCGGATCCGGAAGGTGCACTGCAGATATTCCTTTACTATATGCAGATCCGGGAAAATTCATACATGAGCATCGAATCTGGTCTTGAAAAAAGACCGCTCCTTGAGAAAGGTCAGCTGGAAGTACCTGATGGAATGGGATATGCAGGAGTTATGCTTGACTGTATCGAAGGTATGCAAAGTGACAAAGGAAAATATCTGGTACTTTCTGTAGAAAACTTCGGAAGTATTCCGGGACTTGAGGATGAGGATGTTATCGAAACAACCTGTCTGGTGTCTAAAAAAGGAATCCATCCGGTAAAGATAGAAGAAGTGCCGGAACACTGCTATTTGTTGATGCGCATGATCAAAATGTATGAAAAACTGACAGTTCAGGCAATTAATGAGAAGTCAAAAGAAATCGCAGTACAGGCATTGATGCTCCATCCTTTGGTGAATTCTTATTCACTTGCTAAAAAGCTGGTGGATCAGTACGATGAAGCATATGACGGAATTTTTAAATAGCAGATTAGAAAATAAAATAACAGCAGCGAGGCAGCATATGATAATCAGAGCATGTGAACAGGCAAACAATGATGGGATCATAACAAAATGCGATCTCAAGAAGTTACAAAGTGAGAAAAAACTTGCAGATTTTTTTCGCAGGTTAGGCAGACAGATGCAGGAAGAATCTCAGATCATCGTCCAGGAAACAACATGGGAGAAGGATGAACTGCAGATGATCCTGACAGAAGCGTGTTCCTATATCTGCGACGGGGCGTATCAATTTTCAAAAGAAGTATTAAAAACTCTGGATTCAAAAGAATTATATGAAAAAAGAGATGAACTGGCACATTATGGAAGTGGTACCTTCGTTTTTGTCTTTGGAGAAAGTATGCAGCTCTTCAAAGAGGTCATCGAAGAGGCAATCCAAAGAGGAACACAACGAGGCATGTGTAAGGGCTATGCCCGGTCGCTGGGGAATCTTCCTAACAATTATCTTCACACAGAGGACATGGAAAATTACGCCAGAAAGCTGGGCGAAAATCTGCTCGTGTCATACCAGGCTTTGGGTGATGAAAAATTGAGCAGTATGGGATTTGGAGGAGTGCTCGCAGTCAATCAGGGAAGTACCAGACCAGCATCTGTTGTTGTACTTGAGTATCGTGGGGATGAAAGCGGCAAGATGACGGCATTGGTCGGAAAAGGTCTTATGTTTGATACCGGAGGCTATCATCTGAAGTCGATAGACGGTATGCAGGGAATGAAGTATGATATGTGCGGTGCCGCCAGTATTCTGGAAAGCTTCGAGATTCTTGTACGTGAAAATGTAAAGAAAAATATTATGGCAGTGCTCCTGCTTGCAGAAAATGTGATCGGACCGGATGCAGTGAAAATGGGAGATGTGGTCAAAACTTTGTCTGGCCAAACCGTAGAGGTTTATAATACAGATGCGGAAGGACGGCTTGTTCTTTGCGATGGGCTCACTTATGCACAAAACCATGGGGCGTCTGAGATCATTGATCTGGCAACACTTACTTATTCAGCACAGGGAGCACTCGGTGATCAGTATACAGGGTTGTTTGTCAATGATGAGAAGATGTATCATGCATGGATGCAGACAGCAGAATGTACAAACGAGAGATACTGGAGACTTCCTTTAGATGAGATCTATCATAAGTATCTGGAGTGGTCGATCTGTGCGGACTTTGCAAACTATGCTCCGGGTAAAGCAGCAGGCGCCAGTGTGGCAGCATGTTTTTTAGAAAAGTTTATCGAAAATAACACAAAATGGATCCATCTCGATATGGTTGGACCTTCTGTCGTAAGGAATGAAACAGAGGAGATGAGAGAAGGTGCCAGCGGAGTAAATATCGAAACAATTGTAACATTCATAGAAAATCATAGATAAGAAAATCAGGCTGGAAATGAAAGGAAAACTGAATGAATTATACATTTGACACAACAATCTCAAAAGAGGTGTTGGAAAACTATCTGTCAAGATCGGTGACAGCAGCAGGTTTGTTTGAAAGTAAGACATTAGATGATGATCTTCGTGCAATAAAAGAAATGGGAGTAAAATTCATCGGAAGAGCATCAGGCATTTGGTATATGGTGATGGATGATGAAGAACATTTTCGTCAGTCGAAATTATTGGCTGATAAAGTCCATGAAGCAGATCCGGAGATCATTTTACAGTCCTGTGTCTTTGAATGGGTTGTAGAGCGGATGAATGAGGTGAAAATCCCGGCTTATGTATTCGAAGCTTTTGGAATGGAAGATGAGGACAGATGTTTTTGCCTTGAAGATACGCTGTTTGAAGATGAATCTTCAGGGTTTGTGAGCAAGCGGGAGGATGCAAAGAAAAATGGCGGTATTCCTGATCTTAACAGGCAGGAAGCAAGAATGTGGTTTTATTATAGGGCTACGAGGTATATTGACTGTGGATATGAAGCACTTCACATGGGACAGGTCCACCTGTATACCGCCAATGACACAGGAATGAAAAAGACAGTTGAATTATTTGGAATGATCAGAGAGTATGCTAAGACTCATGCAAGACGCCATAAAGTTTTGATCGATGCTCATACTCATGGTGTAAATATCCGGGGCAAACTGTTATTTGACTATCACGCGATGCCATTTACAAGAATGCCTTTGGCAGAAGTTCCGGGAGAAGAGCTGGTACTGGTCAGGGAAGGCTACAGCGAAGGTGGCGAAAATCCTAATGGCTGGAGTGCAGATGCCATGCCATATCTTATGGAGTACGATAACTGGGGCGGACTGGTAGTGGATGACAGAGAGTCGATACCGAGAGAAGAACTTGCATGGAAAGACTGGTGGGGATATGACCAGATCGCCTGGTTTGCAAATCAGCCGATGGAAAGCAGAGATCATTTTCTTGAGTATAGCTATAAATGGGCAGAAATCAATAATCCTAATGCTTACTTTGAGATACCATTTCGAAGAATGCTTGGTGATGGCGCAGTCAGTATGAAGCGTGCAGATAATGGAAATGTTGAAAAACAGGATTTTTATCAGATCAATATGCCAAGCAAGGCGTGTCCGATGGGATTCGGGCAGGAAGAACTGGCGAAAAAGCTATGGGCGCGAAATCATGAACTTCGAATGAAGGCAGCAAATCCCCAGATGCTGATCCGTTATGGGGCCGAGGAAGTCTATGACGAAGAGACGGGTATGAAACTTCCGGAAAAAATAGTGGTTTATGGCAGTTTTCAGTCCCATGTAGGTGCATTTAAGAATGACTCCAACAGTGAAGTGACCAGAATGTATTATGTTGGAGACAACACCTATACATTGTCAGTCGTCATGCCATTTGCAGGAACTTACGATTATTCGATATCTACTTATGGTACCTTATCTGCAACTTATCAAAGTGACGGATATCCAAGAAGCGGATCGAGCAATAAAGCATATTTTACCACAACTAAAGATAATACCGTAGTCAGATTCAGCTATCGCTTCATAACTAATGAAGTCAAAGTTGATCTGTTTGTGTAAAAAAATCATCAAAAACACATTTTCTTCTGGACTAATTTGGTGGTTTATGAGAAAATAAGGATAGTATGTAGGTAAATGCATTTTTATGCCTGCATGAGATACATAATTTCAGAAAAAGTATTTCAAGTTTGAAAGGAGTCTTAACATGATTTATTCACATGAAGTAGAAATGATGTGTCCGGTAACACAGGGCGTTAATCACGGCGCTGCTCCAATTCCGGAAGAAGCAAAATGGGTTCAGTCTAAGGAAATCAAAGATATTTCCGGTCTGACACACGGTATAGGTTGGTGTGCACCTCAGCAGGGCGCATGTAAACTGACACTGAATGTAAAAGAGGGAATCATCCAGGAAGCTCTGGTAGAGACTATCGGATGTTCAGGTATGACACATTCAGCAGCTATGGCTTCTGAAATCCTTCCGGGAAGAACATTGCTTGAAGCATTGAACACCGACCTGGTTTGTGATGCTATCAATACAGCTATGAGAGAGTTATTCCTGCAGATCGTTTATGGACGTACACAGAGTGCATTCTCTGAGGGTGGTCTGACAATCGGTGCTGGTCTGGAAGACTTAGGAAAAGGCCTGAGATCTCAGGTTGGTACTATGTATGGAACTCTTAAAAAAGGTCCTCGTTATCTGGAGATGGCAGAAGGTTATGTAACAGGTATCGCACTGGATGAAGAAGGATGTATCATCGGATATCAGTTCGTAAGCCTTGGCAAGATGACAGACTTCATCAAAAACGGTGATGATCCTACTACAGCTTGGGAAAAAGCCAAAGGACAGTATGGTCGTGTTGCAGACGCAGTCAAAATCATTGATCCGCGTAAAGAATAATCGGATTTCTGCTTACCGTTAATATAATAGGAGGATGAAATAAATGGCTTTATTTGAATCATATGAAAGAAGAATAGATAAAATCAATGCTGTATTAAACAGCTATGGAATCGCTTCCCTGGAAGAAGCAGAGAAAATCACAAAAGATGCTGGACTGGATGTATACAACCAGATCAAAGGTATCCAGCCAATCTGTTTTGAGAACGCATGTTGGGCTTATATCACAGGCGCAGCTATCGCAATCAAAAAAGGCTGCAGAAAAGCTTCTGACGCAGCAGCAGCTATCGGAGAAGGACTTCAGTCTTTCTGTATTCCAGGATCAGTTGCAGATCAGCGTAAAGTAGGTCTGGGACATGGTAATTTAGGAAAGATGCTTCTGGAAGAAGAGACAAAATGTTTCGCATTTCTGGCAGGCCATGAGTCTTTTGCAGCAGCAGAAGGTGCTATCGGTATCGCTGAGAAAGCAAACAAAGTTCGTAAAGAGCCTCTGCGTGTTATCCTGAACGGTCTTGGAAAAGATGCAGCTCAGGTTATCTCCCGTATCAATGGATTTACATTCGTTGAGACAGAGATGGACTACTACACAGGAGAAGTTAAAGAAGTTTACAGAAAAGCTTACTCTACAGGTCTTCGTGCAAAAGTTAACTGCTACGGTGCTAACGATGTTACTGAAGGTGTTGCTATCATGCATAAAGAGGGCGTAGACGTTTCTATCACAGGTAACTCTACAAACCCAACAAGATTCCAGCATCCAGTTGCAGGTACATACAAAAAAGAATGTATCGAGCAGGGTAAAAAGTACTTCTCAGTAGCTTCAGGCGGTGGTACAGGACGTACACTGCATCCAGATAACATGGCAGCAGGTCCTGCTTCTTATGGTATGACAGATACTATGGGACGTATGCACTCTGACGCTCAGTTCGCTGGTTCTTCATCTGTACCGGCTCACGTTGAGATGATGGGTCTGATCGGCGCTGGTAACAACCCGATGGTTGGTATGACAGTTGCTGTTGCAGTTTCCATTGAGGAAGCTGCTAAGGCTGGTAAGTTCTAAGAGGAAATTCTAAGAGTTTCTTATGATAAAATGGGAAAGAGTTCAGGTCGGGTTGATCTGGGCTCTTTTTTTGACTTTGGCAGTCGGAGGATTTTTAGTTGGTATGGGGACGCCCGCCAGTGCAGTCCTCTCAGCAGATCTGGTCAGGGGCAGGCAGGTAGGCTCTTCGCTGTAAAAAGCTAAGCGTGAGGGGCAGCGGTTCTGCAGGGAGCGGACACATTCGGCACGTATACTGATGTATACGCACCTCAGGTGTCCTTGATGTGTGCTTTGGAGAGCACACATCACCCCACAGAACCGCTGCCCCTCGCGCCAAGCTTTTTATCAGCTTGAGTCCGATACCTGTCTGCCCCTGACCAGATCTGCTGAGAGGACTGCACTGGCGGGCTGGAGATTGGGGAAATGAAAAACTGCGGGAGATGTAGAAACGGAATATAATAAGGGAACGGAAGAATCTAGAAATATATCAGAAAATGGTTTGAAAGGAAAATCAGGGTAAATATAAAGTTAGACTGAAACTGCTTGGAAGTATAATGGTCGTCAAATCTAGCAATAAGTTGGAGTAGGCTTAGAGACAAATCAGAGAAGCATTAGAATCCATTAATCTGATATCAAGCAATGACCAATCATTTGGCAACTCACCAAAAGAAAACTCTCGTTACCAACAAACAGCCAGAGATTTGGGAAGGGGACGGGGCAAACAATTTGAGAGCGGTTAGGGAATCTTGTAAGATCCATGGCTTAGCAAGCACTTAGCGAAGAGCCCACTGGCGATGAGCTTAGTGCGGCTT